>JAGGAA010000142.1 GCA_017889675.1 Bacillota bacterium
GATAACCGCAAAAGTGCCGCCGACAATTAGAATAAAGCCGGCAATATTAGCTGCTTTTTCCATACCTTTTAGTGGTGACATGAACACTTCTTTGACACCCTGCGGTTTGCTTTCCACCTGATGATAGGTATTGGCAACAACAATTGTTTTTCCGGCGTTGTTTTTCGCCCGATCAAATTCGCCACCAGGTACACACCAGGTAGCTGCTGCCACTAAAAGAATAATGAAAAAGATAATAGCAAATGTATGCGGCACACGAATTTCTTCTATTTTTTTTTGCACACTGTTTCCCCCTGCTTTTTTTGTAGTAACCATTCGCAAATGGCGAACTGTATGTAATCCAGGTCGTTTCGACCTGGATACTTATTATACCAAATTATGCAATGTATTTCCTTGAAAAAAATGTAAAACCAGCGATAATATTTTACATTTAGCGAAATGCATACTAAAAAAACATCCCCAGACTTCGAAAAGTCCGGAGAAAGGTGGCATGGTAACACGTTGTATGTAGTTTCGCTAAATGGCCCATTGCAGACCATTACCGCGGTAATTCGCGTTGGGGAACCGCTCAGTAATGACCAGTATAAGGTCATTGGGGTTGCTACTATCGATGTTGGCATTTTGGGTTTTATATAGGCACAGTACATATCTATCAGATATAGCAGTCAGTATCCCTTCATGTATGCCTCCAGACAACTTGCGGGGAGGATACGCCACGTAGCCAGAATCTGCAACATCTGTGCTGAACTTCCAGGTACTTGTACTTGTTTGGTACGGAGGTTTGATCTTGACGATTACCGAGCTTTGCGGGGAAAGGTCTAGATACTGGGAAAATTCAAGGCTGAAGTTATAAGCCGTATTATTGTTCTGTATTTCTATCGGGACAGTTGCTTGACAATGATCAGGGAACATTTTATTGTGATTACCGCTTTTCCATGTCGTCAAACCAATTTGGGAGGTATCTCCATTGTTGGCGGGAGGAGTAGAATCCGGGTACTTAGCAATGGAGTTTCCCGGAGGGAAGGTTGTGTTGTACGGGAAGTTGCTGCCAAGACTATGGTCTGGCGCTGTACCGATTTTTACTGTGCTGCCGGTCAGGTTGATCACACTAAAAGTCCACTTATACTTTAACATCATATCTACCGTTCCCAGCCAAATGCCGTCCTGCCCTTCGCCGTCGCATGCCAGGACCGTTCCTGGGCTGGTTGCAGCAATGACAATGGTAAAGAATAGGATAGCAACAGTTCTGATGACATTCCTCATGACGAAAATCCCCTTTCCTTATTTAGTCTTATGTGCAGATGTATCGTGGTTCGGAGTCATTGGCATCTTTTCCAGGGCAACGGCAAACCTGACTAATAAGGCTTCCTGTTCGTGGGAAAGAGCCTGATGACTTCTGATCGCCGCATATGCTTCGGTAAGAAGGCTGGCATCATTGGGGGATAAGGTACGGGCCAGTCGGATAAACGCTTTTTGTCCTTTCATTCCTTCACGCTGTATGTACGCACTAATTCTATGCCCGGCAGGACTGGCGTGCTGGCTTACTTGGGTATTGGCATTCTTAATAGAATTGGCGTCCTGCATGGTAACGAGGGTGACAAAGATAACAGGCAGATGTCCGTTAAGCTTTTCGTCATCCGCTCCCTGGTCTCTCAATAGTGACGTATAGGCAATAATATATGTCTGAGGGCAACCGGCCCCTGTAGGTCCATGTTGCGCATACAGGCCATCATGTTTGGCAGCCTCATCTTTGTCTACCGCCTCATCCCCAATTGTATAAGCTCCCGGGAAATCAGACTCAAGGCTCCCGGATTTGGGAATTGAATACGCAGCGAAATACACTTGGTCCGAATCATCGTTTTCTGTATTAATATCAACGACATCCTCGGTTATTTCAGCAGCACTCACTAAAGCGCCAACAAATGCAAGCGGATTTCCTTCCAGCAGAAACTCTGTCGTATCAACAAGCAATGAAGCAGTATGAAGGGAAGTTTTGAATACCCCGCTTTCTAACGAGGTTGTCTCCTTTACTCGATTAAAAGCAAGAAGAATATCTACATTGCTTACCATGGGTGAGCAGTTGTTGAACGAGTATGAAGCATCAACATTTCTCATGGTATATATCACTTGTGCATCAGTATATGCACTATAGATACCCTCAAAATATGTGTCCATCCAGGAAATAACAAAGGAAGTGCCTGATCGTGCCGGTATATTTTCGGGAATTCCAGAAGGAGTAAAGACGAAAGCCTTTTCTTGAGGAATTACATTCCCCGATTGAACCCCTTGGTCGATTCCGTCGTGATCTTGAAAGGAATCATTTTTCAAATCCATATCAAAAGGGGTCGTATTGATGATGTGAACAATCGCGGTTCTCCTGTTCGAAACATCCCATACAACGTTGGGTCTACCCGGTTCTGCAGGCCCAGACACATCTTCGCTTATTGCACTAACTGGTACAAACACGGTGATTGTCAGCAATAGTGAGAATAACAGACAAGCTATCGTTTTATTGGCACCCATTTCCCTACCTACCTTTCATTTCAGTGATTTCCAAACAGTATCTGATACTGTTTATAAGTTGCCGGCAACAATACCTTCCAGTTCAGCTCGGGTCATCTCGCCTGCTTTGCGAAAAATAATCTGTTGCTGGGAATTGATTACAATTGTCGTAGGAATTGTTTGAATCGCAAACTGCTTTGCCAACTCTCCTGATTCATCTAATAAAACCGGCAGGTCATAATGATTTTCATTCAAATACTGAGTTACTTTTTCCGCTGACTCTCTGCGAAATCGTTTATTTCCGGCATTTCGTTCCGGCAATCCGAGCACCATGCAGCCCAAAAATTCAGCACAGTCAACTTTCCGCCGTAATTCACCTGAACATTTTCACCACTTACTAGCGGCAGACTAAACTCAGGCGCTTGATCGCCAACGTACACTCCCGGCGCCCCATACGCCGTCACCGTGACAGCCGCCGTCAACAAAAGCAGCACAACCAGACAAGATAGTTTTCTAATTTTCCCTATATTCACCCCAAAACTTCACTCCTTTGGTTTTTTTTGTAATTTTTACATAATTATATCACTGTGTTATTGCAGATTACAATTCAAAAACTCGCATATTTACTTAAAGAATTCTTTATAAACAGAATTTAGTTATAATTTCTAAAAGTAACAAAAGGTCTAGGCCCTAAGCCTCCAAAAGGAGAAAAGCCGGGGAGTACGGGAGATGCGAAAGTTACGGGGGTTGCCGGAGTACCACCACCTTATGGGGGCACAATTTCTTTTAGGCAAGGGAGTGGCGTTACTATCTTAAGGGGATTGAGTTAACAAGACAAAACCACCGTCTCTTTGCTCAAGACGGGCGTAAACAGTACGGCCGCCTGTGCCGGGTTTTGTACTTAGCACCCCTTGTTTTATAATGCCTCCGCCACTGCCAAAACTTATAATTTCTGATACATCAAGAAAAGAGCTGTGGCATTAGCGATACATTTATATCGCTAATGCCACAGCCTTATTTCCTTATACCTTTGAAAGAGACCGCATTTTGTCTAACTAAGTAGGCACAAGCGGTCTTTCGTATATCCACTTGCTGGAACTCACTTGAAAAAGCTACTGAACATCTGAATAACAGCCGGGCCTAGGAGAACTACGAATAAAGAGGGAAAGATAAACAGTACCAACGGCAACAGCATTTTAATCGGGGCCTTCATGGCTTGCTCTTCAGCCCGTTGGCGGCGTTTTTGCCGCATAGATGCCGTCTGTACTCTGAGAACATTACCAATACTGACACCTAATTGATCGGCCTGCACTAACGAAGTGGTAAACAGTGAAAGATCTGGCACTTCACAGCGAGTCCCCATCGCCACCAGTGCCTCACGTCTGCCTATCCCCATACGTATTTCTTGCAATACCCGGTTGAACTCGTCCACAAGCGCACCTTTCATTTTTTCCACCAGTTTAGCCAGCGCCCCATCAAAACCTAACCCTGCTTCCACACTAACTGTTAAGAGGTCTAGCACATCTGGCAAATCCTTTTGAATGCTCAGTTTGCGTTTAGCAATTTTTCGGTTTAAAAGTAGAAATGGCAGTAGTTGACTGACCAAAAAAGCCATGAGCATCAATCCAATCACCTTGTTACCAGCTGTGCCGATCAGTAGTCCCAGCATGCCGGCAATGACCGGCAGCGCCAACGCCATAAAGCCCATCATACCGAGAAACTCATCACTGGTCAATTTGGCAAAACCACCGGCCATAATCAGTTTTTGCTCAATAGTGGCACGTACGGCCTTAGGAGTAAGCTTGGTCAGAACTGTTGCCATATCACCGCTTAGCGGTGCTAATATCCGTTGCCTAAACGGTTTTGCCAGTTCGTCCTCAATATCAGTTCGCGCTGATACCATGCTGTCTAGTGCCCTAAGTCGCATTTCAACAGGGGCGTTAAAAGGTATGAAGGTGTGCAGCATCAAGTATATGAATACAAATGCCGTTATGAAGGTTAATGCGATGATGGCAATCAACATGAACGTTTCCTCCTTTATGACAGTCGTTACTTGGGCCAGAAGGTCTCATGCGGTAACTGGATGCCATTGGCTGCCAGTTTTTCTAAGAATTTAGGCCGAATTCCCGTTGGCTTGAAATGACCGGCAATTTTGCCATTTCCATCCCGGCCGGTTTGTTCAAATACAAAGATATCCTGGAGGGTAATAACATCACCTTCCATGCCTTGCACCTCAGTCAGATGGGTAACTCGACGACTGCCATCCTGCAGGCGCGACTGCTGGAGAACAAGGTCTACAGCTGACGCAATCTGTTCTCTAATGGCTCTGACCGGCAAATCCATACCAGCCATAAGCACCATGGTTTCCAGTCGGCTGAGCATATCGCGCGGCGAATTGGCATGACCGGTAGTTAACGAACCATCATGACCCGTATTCATCGCCTGCAGCATATCAAGCGCCTCCCCGCTCCGGACTTCACCAACAACAATCCTGTCCGGACGCATCCTGAGACTGTTGCGGACAAGATCACGCATGGCAATGGCCCCTTTGCCCTCGACATTGGCAGGCCGCGTTTCCAAGGTAACAACATGTTCCTGCCGCAATTGCAATTCGGCTGCGTCCTCAATGGTGACAATCCGTTCATCTTCTGGGATAAAGGACGAGAGGATGTTTAGGGTGGTTGTCTTGCCTGAGCCAGTACCACCTGATACCACGATGTTAAGCTTTCCCTCAACACACGCCTGCAAAAATTCAGCCATTTCCTGATTCAGCGTACCGAAACGAATAAGATCATCAACCAACAGCGGGTTTTTCGCAAACTTACGGATAGTAAGACACGGTCCCTTTAAGGCCAATGGCGGGATGATAGCGTTAACCCGTGAGCCATCTGGCAATCGAGCATCCACCATCGGTGAACTCTCATCAATGCGGCGGCCTATGGGCGCAACAATTTTTTCGATAATATGCATAACATGGGCTTCATCCCGAAACCGCACATCTGTCAAAACCAGTTTACCCTTACGTTCTACATATACCTGTGTAGCACTATTGACCATAACCTCTGAGATAGAATCATCCTTTAATAGTGGATCAATTGGACCATAGCCTAACACTTCATCAACAATTTCAGCAATAATCCGCGAACGTTCACTGCGTGGTACAGGCACATTCTCTTCATCCATAGCAGCATTGGCAATCCGGGCTACCACATCTCCCAACACTTTGATATCAGCATCTTTGTCGATAAGCGCCCGACTTTCTTCCTGGCTCATTTCTTCGATTATTTTTTTATGAATTTTTACTTTCAGGTTCTGATAAGGATCACTTCTGAGCAACGGAACCGCTTTGGGTTTTTCGGCTCCTTTAACAGCCTGCTCTGGTTGATTTTGGGCGGCTTCCAACCGTTTTAACAGCGACATAGTTTCCTCCTTGCTAAACTACTCGGTGATATTACTCGACTTCAGACAATGGTACCAGTGCTGAACCATAGACTCCGTAAGTGCCAGCAGACGCTGAGACCTCAACACTTGGGATTACCATTTGTATAAACCTGCCCTCGACATAATTCTTGTTTCCCGAGCCGCCGCAGCCCTCGAGAAAGAAAGCGGCAAAACCGGCAACCTTGACATCACTGCGTCCGTTAACTTCCATACTCTCGATGACCGGCACGATTACTATGCGCTTAGAATCTTCTTCTACGGTAGCAAACGTAGCCTGCGGGTCTTGGCTGATACGGTACTCAACCCCGTTTTGGGTTTTGCCTGACATGTTGCCCGGTTCAGTACTTATCCAATCACCAACACGAATCGTTTCCTTGTAGCCTTCCATTATATTTTTCTCGTAAACCTTAGCGCCACTACCCCCGAGCGCCAAAGCGCCGTAGTTACCGCTATACCCGGACCCGCCGCCTTCTTTAAGGCAATAGCTATCTCCATAGCGGAAATCATTCCACTCAACTCCCCATGGCACTATGTTGCCTGCACCGCGGACCGGCTTAATGCCTGCCGCCGCCTGCGCCTGTACATCAACTGAGTTGTAGCCGAATAATTTGGCAAAAAATAATTCTACCGAACGCACAGCATTAATTGTCATATATTTATTATCAACAACAACAATATTGAGTTTATCGTCCGGCTGGCCGTTTGCACGGGCATAGCTAGTAGCACTGGCCTGAGCCGCCCCTATGTCGCCCGGCAAATCCCGCACACCAGCTAGTACGGCAGCATCTGCCAGATTACTCAGTTCAGCCCGGTTTAGATATAGTATCCCGCCATCTATCACTAAGGCAGATAAACCAAGTAACATGATCAGGGAAAATACACTGATTAGGACAATACTGCCTCGTTCTTCTTTTAGCTTGGCTAGCGCTCTCCTTCTCAAGGCAATCATACCTACACCGCCTTAGTGCTTACTTTACTGTACATCCATACTGGCAACCGACTCGTAGGGAACAAGAGCGGCACTATACACGCCGTAGTCAGACGCAGTTCCCGAAGTATCTCCGGCTATTACTAGTCGCATGAATTTCCCGCTCACATTGTTAAGAGTACCCGAACCACTCACGCTCTCTAAAAAAAAACCAGCAAAACCAACAATTTTCACATCATGACGTCCAGAATCATTGGTTATGGTTTCAATAAGCGGCACAACAATTACCCGTGGCGATCCCTGCTCTACCGTGCTATATGTTGTCCCTGGGTCAGCATTGATGCGATAATTCACACCGTCACTAGTGCCGCCGGACATATTGCCTGTTTCTGTAGAGACTAACTGCCCAACTGACAGTTTGTCCTCATAACCATACTTAATATTATCGGTATAGTTGCGTGAACCCGTACCACCTAACGCCAAAGCGTCATAGTTGCCAGCATAGCCATCGCCAGCCCCCACTTTGAGGTCATAGGTTTGTCCATAAGCAAAATCCTGTTTGACCACCCCGAAAGGTACTACCCCGATTACACCACTGGCCGGTTTCAAAATAGCAGCTGCTTGTGCCCGCACATTAGCTGTAGTCATACCGAATATTCTGGCAAAAATAAATTCTACCTGCCGCGTAACAGTGATCGCTACTGTTTTATTCGATGGAACTACGACAGTTACCTGATCATCTATGTGACCATTTTGTGCAGCATAATCTTGGCTGCTTATCTCAGCTTGCACCCTATCATCCGGTAAATCCTGGAGCCCCGCCAAAGCTGCGGCATCAGCCATATTAACAAGCTCTACCCGATTTACATAGAGCAGACCACCATCAATCACGATTGCCGCAAAACTGAGCAAACCCGTTAACGCCGCAACTAGCAGTACGGTCGCCGAACCACGCTGATTGCTGATTAGTTTTATCATGGCTGTTCCACCCGCATGACTGATCGTC
>JAGGAA010000011.1 GCA_017889675.1 Bacillota bacterium
AAAGCTATCTATCATGTGGATGCTGTTTTCGCCCAATATATTAAACGTTTACTCAATTGCTTTAGTGAGAATCGAAAACCCGAATTACACATTCCGTCTGGAGCAGTGTCAGAGTTTGTATCAGCTGCATTACCTGCGCTTGAAACAATTGCATCTGTTACCATTGATTCAGCTGTACATAAAAAATTTCACAAAAAACAGTTGCAAAAACGGGTATATCTCGATAAATTTGCTGAAGGTATAAGTGCAAAAATTGAATTTTGCTATGGTGATGTGATCATCCAACATAACGCCAGTCCCATTTCAGCACAAACTGCCGTTAAAGATAAATGGCTGCTACGGTCGGCCATTGAAGAAAAAATTTTATTAAACATTTTCCACCAGCACGGTTTCATCTGGTCAACTGATAAATTTGTTTTAGCCGAGGAAGAAGCCGTCTATTCTTTTTTACAAGAAGCTTTACCTGAACTACAATATATTGCTGAAATTTTTTATTCCGATGATTTTAACAATATGAAAGTACAACCTCCTGGAAAAATCGCCGCGGGAATAAGACTAAATACAGCTACTGACATGCTGGAGCTTTCCCTTGACTTAGAGGATATATCCTCTAAGGAATTAATTGAGTTATTGTCTGCCTATAAGCTTAAAAAGCGATACCACCGCCTCCCCACAGGCGCATTTATACCGCTTGATTCCCCTGAATTCCAGACGGTTGCCGGACTTATTGAAGAATTAGGTCTCCGCCCTGCCGATATTGAAAAACAAGTCGTTGAACTACCCAAATACCGCGCTTTATATTTAGATAGTTTAGCAAGAGATACAGCTGACTTTGCCTTTGAAAGAAACAGCGCGTTTAAACGCATGGTGCAAGATATTCGCGAACCACAAGATATTGAATATGCTGTTCCCCCAGGCATTCAGGGAAAGCTTCGGGATTATCAGAAAACAGGATTGAAATGGCTTAAGTCATTATCCTATTATGGTTTGGGGGGTATTTTAGCCGATGATATGGGCCTTGGGAAAACCCTGCAAGTAATCACTTTTATTCTTGCAGAAAAAGACCATGCCACGGCACCCTCACTCGTCATTGCACCAACCTCATTGGTATATAACTGGCAAGAAGAAGTATTTAAATTTGCGCCTAGTCTAAAAGCAATCGTTATCTCGGGGCAGCCAACTGAGCGGTTAGAACAGCTCAAAGATATTGATAACGCTGATTTAGTTATAACCTCCTATGCTCTTATCAAGCGGGATATTGAATTCTACGAAAAAAGAACCTTTACGTACTGTTTTCTAGATGAAGCGCAACATATCAAAAATCCTAACACCTTAAACGCTAAATCAGTAAAACAGATCAAAGCTAAAAGCTATTTTGCTCTTACCGGCACGCCCATTGAAAACACACTGACAGAGTTATGGTCGATTTTTGATTTTCTGATGCCAGGCTATCTGCGCACACACAAGATTTTTACTAACCGGTTCGAAATTCCCATAGTCAAAAATGGCGACCAAACGGCCTTGCGAGAGTTAAGCCGTCATATTAAACCCTTTATTTTGCGGCGCATGAAAAAGGCAGTTCTAAAAGAACTGCCTGAAAAAATCGAGAGTAAAATGGTTAACGAAATGACCTCAGAACAAACCAGATTATATGCTGCCTGGCTCTTAAAAGCCAAACAAGAGTTTGAAGTGGAAATCAGCACCAAGGGCTTTGAAAAAAGTCAAATTAAAATATTATCGTTATTAACCCGACTTAGGCAAATCTGTTGCCACCCTTCCTTGTTTATTGAAAATTATCAAGGTGGCAGCGGCAAACTTGATATGTTGCAGGAATTATTGAAAGACGCGACCGATGGTGGCCATAGGATTCTGCTATTTTCCCAATTTACCGGCATGTTAGCCATAATTAAACAGAAACTTGTGGCCATGAAAATTGATTACCACTATTTAGATGGCTCAACTAAAGCCGAGGATCGGATTAAACTAGTTAATTCTTTTAACGCCGGTAATAAAGAGGTTTTTCTCATCTCGCTGAAAGCAGGCGGTACCGGCCTCAATCTTACTGGCGCCGACATGGTTATTCACTATGACCCCTGGTGGAATCCAGCCGTCGAAGACCAGGCAACCGACCGTGCTTACCGTATTGGTCAAAAAAATTCGGTACAAGTTTATAAGCTAATTACTAAAAATACGATTGAAGAAAAAATATACCGCTTGCAGCAGAAAAAGAAAGAAATGATTGATTCTCTCATTCAGCCTGGTGAAAACTTCCTGACTAAAATGAATGAGACTGAAATTCGAGAGTTATTCACTTTATAGTACTGCTTTCTTACATTCTTACCTATTTGCTATTCATTCTAATATTAGCTAAAATATATTCTAGGCTCTAAAATATACACAAAGGATGCTTTCTTTTATGAAGATATTCGCCATAGCAGATCTCCATTTGTCAGGCCAACCACCAACCAAGCCTATGAGTATTTTTGGCAGGCATTGGGATGGTCATTGGGAAAAAATCAAAGCAAGCTGGCAGGAACAAATAACAAATGAGGATATTGTCCTGCTTGCTGGCGACATTTCCTGGGCTATGAAACTACCGGACGCACTTGTTGATTTGAACGCCATTGCTGATCTTCCTGGCAGAAAAATCATAATTCGCGGCAATCATGACTACTGGTGGCAGACGCTAAGTAAGATGGCTACCGCCACTGAGGGCAAATTTGAATTTCTTAATAACAATTTTGCCACTGCCGGTAAGTGGGCTATCTGCGGCAGTCGGGGTTGGACCTGCCCGGAAGACCCCCTATTCAAATCTAAGGATCAGGCTATTTTTGACCGCGAGCTCCTGCGCGTGGAAGCATCGCTCAGTGCCGCCCGCGCTGCTGGCTTTTCCCAGATCATCCTTATGCTCCACTTCCCTCCGTTTTATAATCACCAAACGGCAACCGGCTTTGCTGATCTAATTAACAACTATCAGGTAGCTATTTGTATTTATGGTCATCTTCACAGTGAGTCATCAATAAAAACCGCCACTACTGGCATGATTAATAACACCATCTACCATCTAGTATCCTGCGATGCGTTGGAATTTACTGTGAAGCAACTTATCTAAAATACGCTTCTTTAATAAAAAATACCCCAGATGATGCCTATCAACTTTTTCATCAAATCAAAATAAAGCAGAATACCTGCCACAACAAGTACAGTTCCGGCGGTCTGCTGAATAAGTGGCAACCACTTATATAGTCCTTTTATTTGATTCATATAGCGATTGAGCACAATAGCCAATGCCATAAACGGTAGGCAAAACCCCATAGCATAAATAAACAATAAAAAGGCCCCTTGCGCAACTGTGGCCGTAGAGCCAGCATACATAAGCACAGTAGCTAGAATCGGCCCAGTGCAGGGTGTCCAACCAGCAGTAAATGCCAATCCAAGCAAAAAGGCCCCAAATGGACCAACAAAAGTCCCCTGTAATAAAGGACGATACTCGCGCTCAAGCCCGGGAATCTTTAGTACACCAAGCACCTGTAAACCCATAATTACCATGAAGGCTGCCCCTACTTTGCGGATAATCTCCTGATAATTTAAAAAGAACTCACCAATATAGGAAGCCGTTGCCCCCATAGCGACAAATAGCAGGGTAAATCCGCTCAAAAAGCTAAGGGCATTAACAAAGAAGGTCCAGCTTCCAGTGCTTGACTTAGCCGGAGTTTCCGTACCGGCTAAAAGTGCAGTATAGGTTGGCAGCATTGGCAGTACACATGGTGATAAAAATGAAACTACCCCTGCCCCAAAAACTGTTACCAATGTAAGGTTATAATCCATTCAACACCCCTTCCAATTCGGTCACCGTAACCGGACCCGACTTTCGATATTTGATAATACCTTGTTTATCCACTACCAGGGTTGTTGGGATACTATTAACACGAAAGTTCTTTGCCACCTCCCCGTCTTTATCGGAAAGCACCTTCATGGTGTATTGATTTTGTATCAGAAATTCGGTCACTGTATCACTAGGCTCTTGAATGTTAATCGCATAAAACATCACTTTACCGCTATACTGTCGGGCAAATTTCTCAAGCTCAGGCATCTCCTGGCGACAGGGTGGACACCAGGTTGCCCAAAAGTTGAGTACAATAATTTGTCCATCCAGAGTCACTTTGGTTTCTTTTCCTGCCAGCGTAGCCAGCGCAAATTCCGGTAACCGTTTCCCAACAGTTACCCCTGTATCGATGGCTGGTTTAGCTGCAGCAAAACCATTACTTTGCTGCTCGTTATTGGCTTTTTCGGGCGTTACACCTGTACTTACTGCTGGCTTACCAGCGTCAGTCCCCGTAAAATTATCTGGCTGCATAGCGATAAAACCTATGGCAACAGTCACCGCAATCATTGCTATAGCTAGTACTATAAATCTTCTTGGCATAAATATCCCCTTTCCTATATAACAGATATATGTTTGATGGCTTGCTACTATTAATTAATAATGGAGGTTTCAACATACTATGCATCAGTACCTCTTTTTCATTGGTGATTTTCCAATCCGCGCTTATGGGTTAATCTTAAGCTTAAGTATCATCCTAGCTACCGGTACCGCCTATTTTCTTGCCAAACAGGACGGTCGCTGGCACCAGCATGTGCCGGATATTGGGATTTACTGCGGTTTAGCTGGCATTGTCGGTGCGCGATTATGGGATGTTTTCTTTTTTGACTGGGAGTATTATCAGCACCACCTGCTGGAAATTCCTTTTGTCTGGCAGGGCGGCATGGCCATTCAGGGCGGTGTTTTATTCGGTGCTATTGCCGGCATTATCTATACCAAGCTCCATAAAATTGATACCTGGGCATTTGCTGATATTGTGGCCGCACCAGCAGTTATCATAGGACAAGCCATTGGGCGAATGGCCAACTTAATGAATGGTGATGCCTTCGGGCACCCAACTGGCAGTGATTTTGGCATCATCTATCCAGCAACAACTTTGGCTCATCAGGTCTATGGTAACAAGCCCTTGTGGCCAGCAGAAGTCTGGGAAGGTCAAATTGATATCATTATCTTTGTACTGTTACTGATCTTTAGAACAACGAACCATGCCAAAGGACAGGTTTTCATTCTTTATGCTATTTTGTATTCGACAGCCCGCTTTTTCCTGGAATTTCTCAGGGGAGATTATGGTACACTGATGTTTGGCCTAAAATCAGCCCAACTCACCAGTCTGGCAGTTATACTCATCGGACTTATCCTGTTTATTCGGCAAGGTTATTATGCCGAGCGCATCGGACTGACAGATAAAAATAAATAGAAAGTAACTACAACGTGTTAAAGACTGTTGCAAGTAGGTGATGTGTTGGCAAAAGCGGAAATTATAACTACGGTGTTTTGAAAGTACTAAATAGTACACCTGAAATCATTGGTATTAACCATATTAACCATACGAAAATACTGAACTTATGAAAATTAACTTTTAGATGGTTATTGGCTGAATATAATACCCAGGTTGCCCATACTGTATGAATAAACATAAGAAGTATAGCAATCAACCCTGTCAAACCATGGAAATCAGCCTGAAATCTCCCTACAATTTTACTCATTGCAGTAGTACCAATACTATCAAATACTAACCCTAACCAAAATGCTACTACATGCCACCAATTCAAAATATTTTGTTTTTTTTCTGCTAGTACAGCCAACGTATAAAAAAGGCCGGCTAAGTTGATAAAAACAATAGCGATAATCAACATATATACTCTGTCCTCCAATTACCCTTCTCTTGCTATTATAGTAAAAGCCGAAACCTCTTATGGTTTCGGCTTTCTCATTTTCAGGAATATACGGCTATCACTTCGATTTCCACACTAACATCACGGGGTAGCTTTGCTACTTGAACGCACGCACGGGCGGGCGGGGCATCAGTAAATTGTTGACTGTATATTTTATTCATTACTGTAAAATCATCCATGTCTTTCAAAAATACTGTTGTCTTAACGACATTAGCAAAACTTAGACCTTCTTTTTCTAAAATCGCCTGAAGGTTAGTAAGTACTTGACATGTTTGACTTTCTATGCCACCATAGACAATTTGTCCAGTAATAGGGTCCAATGGAATTTGCCCTGATACAAATAAGAAACCATTAGCCTTAATAGCCTGCGAATAAGGACCAATGGCCTGCGGGGCACGATCAGAAGAAACAACTGTTTTCATGCTGCAGTCCTCCAAATATTATATTTCTCCATTATCTTTCTCTCTTTTTCAGAAATAACCTGCTTATATGTATATATACTTTGCGAATTTTTTGTACCCTATAGCTTTTTACCAAAAATTTTTTCAGTCAAAGCCAGTGCTGTAGGTGTTACCGCCAAACCGCCCTGCGCTGTTTCTTTAAGTGAACAATGCATCGACTGACCAACCGACTCCATGGCATCAATAACTTCATCAACTGGGATGACACTTTCAATCCCGGCAAGTGCCATTTCAGCAGCAACAATAGCCTGAGCTACAGCCCCGGCATTGCGCTTAACACAAGGTACTTCCACTAAACCAGCGACCGGATCACATACCAAGCCAAGCATATTTTTGATGGTTATGGCCACAGCATTCCCAACCTGTGCCGGTGTCCCTCCTAATAAGGCTACCATCGCGCCGGCAGCCATCGCCCCTGCTGAACCGCACTCTGCCTGGCAGCCGCCAGCTGCACCGGCAAGGGAGGCGCGTGAAGCAATAACCATACCAATGGCCCCTGCTACTACTAGGGCTTTGGCTAAATCATGCGAATTAACACCATACTCCTCTTTAAGTGCAAACAAGACAGCCGGCAGTACGCCACTCGAACCAGCTGTAGGCGCAGCCACTATCCGTCCCATGGCCGCATTGGCTTCACCGACTGCCATAGAATACACTACGGCTTTACCAATAAAATCCCCCAGCATACTTTGTTGTTTACCTGCTAGATATCTCTGCAGCTTTTGTCCGTCACCACCTACCAGACCGCCTTTAGAACGCGGGCCTTTGAGTCCGACAGCAATAGACTCTTCCATCACCGCAAACATGGCTTCCATCCGCGCCAGTACTTCTTCGGCTGTTAAATCAAGCTCCCTTCTCTGAAAATCCACACAAAAGTCTGTAAAAGAAACTGCTTGCTCTGCAGCCGCCTGAATCCATTCCTCCAGTGACAATTTAGCTAATGCCATAACACTACCCTCCCTCAACTTATCGCATTAATGCGACGTACTGCCCGAATCATCGGCAACCCAGCCACCGCAGCGATGTCAGAATCATCCACCGGTTGGTCGGTTTCAAGCACCATACTGGCCAACCCACCTTTGTTCCTACGAAAAACACGCATTTGGGCAATATTCACGCCGCGCTTGGATAAAATGCCAGTCACTTCCGCTACTGCGCCCGGGCGGTCTTCATGAAGTGTCAATATCGTTGGAAATTCTCCAGTAAACTCAAGCGAAAAACCATCCACCTCGCTGATAACTACCCGGCCGCCGCCAACAGAAGCGCCGGCCACTTGACTTTCGCTTCCCTTTCTCCCTGTCAAATGAAATTTGACAAAATTGGGATGCGCCGCCTCACCGGCATTAATAGTCTTAAAGGAATATTTCAAGCCCATTTCTTGGGCATACGCAAAGGCTTGCGGAATCCGTAAATCATCAGTGGTCCACCCCATCAGACCTGCCACCAGCGCCAGGTCAGTACCATGACCCCGTCCGGTTTGGGCAAAGGAGCCGTGCAGACCAATCACGGCTTCAGCCACAGGTTCTCCTAAAATAGCACAGGCAACATTACCTAACCGTACCGCTCCGGCAGTATGAGAACTAGACGGTCCAACCATAACCGGACCAATAATGTCAAAAATATTCATTAGTTACGGACCTCCTCTAACCGATCAAGTGCCAATAGCAGCCCATAGATAAGTGCCGCCGGACGCGGCGGACATCCTGGCACATAGATATCAACAGGTACAATTGTATCAACAGCACCCTGAATTGCATAGCTATTGCCAAAGACTTTACCACCAGCGGCGCAAGCACCTACCGCCATGACCAGTTTAGGGGATGGTGTTGCCTCATATGTCATGGTAAGGGCTTGCGTTAAATTCCGAGTCACTACGCCAGTAATCATCAGCATATCCGCATGCCGGGGAGAAGGTACAAAATCAATACCATATTGCTGCAAATCGTAAATGGGATTAGTAAGCGCAGTCATTTCCCAATCACAGGCATTACACGAACCAGCATCAACATGTCTGATATGCAGCGAACGTTTAAGTATTGATTTGATTTTACCAGATAACTGGTTCTTCATCTCTGCCAGTTGGTATTCACCAGTATGAGCCAGAGCCTTATGTTCACAGACAGCAACACATTGTCCACAAAATGCGCAGGCAGAGTGATCAATTGTCAACCTTCCACCACTGAATCCAATTGCGCCAGTAGGACAGGCAACACGGCAGCGCTGGCAGCTCTGACATTGACCTTCTGCCCACGCCACCTCACCGCGAAAACGCGGCGGCACAATACCACCATCATATGGCTCGGTAACACAACCTGTTTTCATAATTTTTTTTAGAAGGTTAAGCATAATCGTCCCCCCTTACCGATCAAGACACGCATAACATAATTCAAAACTTTTATTAATCAAGGGAAAATCCGGAATAATATTCCCTGGAACAGCAACAGTAAGCGCTGGCCAATTGGGGTATGAGGCTGAACGGACAAAATATCGATAAATCGTGTTATTCTCACCAGCCATAAGCCAGTGCAAATTAGAACCGCGCGGTGATTCAGTCATGCTAAATGCTGCTTGATATGGCTCAACTGAACCCAATTCACCTGTAAGCTTACCATTTGGTAACTCTTCAAGCAGCTGATCAATAATTTTGATGGACTCGGCTGCTTCATCAGCCCTCACCCACAAGCGGGCAGCCACATCACCATTCGTATATACCGGCACGTGAAAGCTAAGGCTGCGGTAAGCAGCATAGGGGAAATCCCGTCGTATATCAAAATCAACTCCTGACGCTCTGGCCGCCACACCAACAACCCCCAGATCAAGCGCCGCCTGTTGTGGCAAAATACCTGTTGTATTAACCCTGTCCAAAAACGCATCATTATCACGTAGCAGGCCAAGTAAATCGTTAAGTTCATCAGTAATCCCTGCAAGCAACCGCGCAATATCCTGCACTAGTTCTTGTGTTATATCCATTGTAACACCCCCGAGGGTGATCCAGCCACGCAAAAAACGATTTCCCGTCAAGCGCTCGTTAAGCCGCATCAACTGCTCCTTGAGACGAGATCCATTGCTGATACCTGCAGCAAATCCTAAACCAGCACACAAATTACCAATATCGCCAACATGATTATATAGTCGCTCCAACTCAGCAGCCAGCACTCGTAAATACTCAGCTCTTAGCGGAACCTCCGTATTGGTAAGACTCTCAACGGCCTGAACATACGAAAGTGTATTTGCCACTGAGCAAGCACCGCAAATACGTTCAGTCTGAAATAATGCTTTACTAAATGAAAGGCCTTCAACCGCCTTTTCAATACCACGATGCGCAAAAAACAGTTTTGCTTCAAGATTGATGATATTTTCACCAGCCTGACTAAACCGAAAATGTCCTGGCTCAATTATACCGGCATGAATCGGTCCGACCGGTACTTCAAATACCCCTTTTCCTTGCACCGGCGGCACTGGATAATCGATGTTCTCGCCAGACTCTACGCTATCAGGTTCAAAATCCTTTCTCAATGGATATCGTCCCTGGGACCAATTTTCATGCAGCACCAATGGTCGTAAATCCGGATGCCCCACTGGTGTTAAGCCAAATAAGTCGTGAATTTCCCGTTCATACCAGGCTGCCGCTGCCATAAGCGGTGTAAGTGAAGGAAACTCTAGTAGGTCATCCTGTTTAATAATTGCTTTGATTGTTTTAAAAGCAGCATCTTCCTTGCTAAAAAACAGTACATAAATGGCAAAACTACCGTTTATCATACGTTCATCATTAGCAAACATTGCCGTCAACCGGTAGAGTCCACCATGGCAGACCACCGTGGCAGCAGCCCTGAGGGTTGCTGCCGGTATAACCTGTACTGATCCTATCATAATCCCCCTCCTATGATAATAGCCACCGCCTGGGTAATAAGTGTATCAAACCAGGGAGGCAGATATATTCCGCCAACGATCATTAGTACCATAGAAACCGATACGGCTGCCATGGCTGGTTTGCCCAGCCGGTAATTGCCTATTACCTTGCTTGGTATTGGACCAAAGCCAATTTTCAAAGTATAGTAAATCATGCCTGCAAAAATAGCCGCCATCAACAGCAATATGATCGCCCCCAACCAGGAATTCCCCGATTGAAATGCAGCCCAGATAATGGTCAGCTTGCTATAGAAGATGCTAAATGGCGGTAACCCAGCAATCGCCAACACGGCAGCTACAAACATGGCACCCACTACCGGCATAGCTCCCACCAGGCCCTTAATACGCATAATATTCTTGGTCCCATAATGCTGAATAATAGCCCCAGCCAAATAAAACAAAGATGACTTTGTTATCGCATGATTAATGATGTGAAGTAGCGCACCATATACGGCAAGGGGAGTTCCCAAACCAAGCCCCAATGTAATAAGCCCCATATGTTCAATGCTCGAATAGGCTAACAAGCGTTTCAGGTCATGCTGCACTAAAATAAATGGCACAGCAATACTAAGGGATAGTAAACCAAATCCGATTAGAAAGTGTTCAGGAAAAGCAGGCCCTACAGCGCCTTTTACAATAATAACCATACGAATAATACCATATAAAGCACAACTCAAGAGCGCGCCTGATAGCAGACCGCTAACCGGTGAAGGTGCTTGGCTGTGAGCATCAGGCAACCAGGTATGCATTGGAGCTAAGCCGGCTTTTGTACCATAGCCGATCAATACAAATACAAAGGCTAACTTAATCATGCCCGGATCGAGCTTATCGCTAACCGCCTGAATCGCCAGCCAGCTTAGCGCCTGTCCCCCACCGCTCAAATCAGCATTAACTTGGGCATAATACAAGAGAATAGTTCCCAACAAGGCCAAGCATATACCAACTGTACACACCATAACATATTTCCAAGCCGCTTCCAATGCTGCCCGATTAAAATAAAACGCGACCAGTAGCGCCGAGCTAAGGGTAGTAGCCTCAACAGCGACCCAGAGCATCCCCATATTTTCTACCATAGGCACACAAATCATCGTAAACTCAAACAAATTAAATAACGCAAAATAGCGTTTGAGCATTTTAAATGAAACCTTTCCCTCTAGGATTTCCTGTTCCATATAAGAGAGGGAAAATAAGGTCGCCGTACAAGTAAGCGTAGCTACCACCAACAGCACAACCGCACTCAAGGAATCAATATAGAATTGACCCACATGAATTGTCCCATTTTCCACTACATGATGTACAATGATGATCAAAGTGAAACTCAATAGCATACTGCCGATTAAATTAATAAACCGGATCGCTTTTTGCCCTGACTGTATCATAGTAAAAACACCGGTTATAAGCGGCAGAACAAGCGCTAAAACTATCAAATGCCCCATAATATCATCCCTTTAATTTTTTTAACATACTGGTATCTGTCGACATATGAGAGCGTTTGAGCCGATAAGTCAAAATAACCAGCACCACTACCGCCACTAGCACATCCAAAAATACACCAAGTTCAATAATCAGCGGCAAACCTTTAGTTACCGAAAGGCCAACCAAATATAAACCGTTCTCCATAGTAATTAAACCGACAATTTGGAGTACTGCCTGCCGCCGGGTCATAATCATTGTTAAACCGATTAGCATCATGGCTACTGCCGCGGCCAGCGCATCCCGGCTAACAATTCCCGGAAGCGCCCTGTCAATCAGTCCATAGGCCAAAACGATCATAATACCTGCCGCCATAACCGAATGGTTCGGACTTATAATTGGATTAACTTCCCGTTCCCGGCGCAGCATCCTTACAATGCGAAAAAGGGCGTAGGGAATAAGTCCGGCTTTAATAATAAGTGTAAGAGCCGCTGCAATATAGGTATGCATCTCGCTAGTTTCAGCAGCAACAAAAGCACACGCCAAGGCCACCAAAGCCGACTGAATCAACAGGATATTTACAGCCGTTTTAAGGCTGGTTACCCGACTCAATAAAAGTGCCAAAAACAACAAAATGATAATAAGCAGATTCATAGCTGCACCCCCTTCTTACTGCGCCACTAACGCAAGAAGCGCCAACATGCCAGCCAACCCCATAAATCCCGGTACTTTAAACAATCGCATTTTATTGGTACTCGTCTCTAGGACTGCCAAAGCAACTGCTGTAAGTACCACTTTAACAACAAGCCAAAAAAACACCATTACCGGCGATAAACCGCCTGACTGCCATGGCAAAAATAATACTGTAAATAACAGAATAAAAACCAATTGTTTGCTAGCTGCTGCTAAAAAAATCAAGCCTAGTCGGCGTCCCGAATATTCAAGTACCATAGCCTCGTGGATCATAGTTAATTCCAAATGTGTATCCGGATTATCTACTGGAATTCGTCCTGTTTCAGCCACTAATATAATTAAGAAAGCAACCGCAGCAAAAATGTACGGCAATGAAAATGGCGTACTGGCAGCAGCTGCTGACATAGCTGCCAATTTGGTCGAACCAGCCCTTGCTGCCACCGTAAGCAGCGTTACTAATAACACTGGTTCTACTAATACACTAATATACAGCTCGCGTGAACCGCCCATACCGCCAAAACTGCTGCCGGCATCAAGCGAAGCCAGCGCCAGAAAAAAGCGACCGGCTACCAAAAGATATAAAAGCGCAAACAAATCGCCTGACGTTAGCAGCGCTGCTGCGCCAAAAGCTCCGGCAAAATAAATATAAGGTGCGCAGGTGAATATCCATGAGGTAGTGGGAGATACCACACTGTCTTTCTGCAACAACTTAAATAAGTCATAATACACCTGAAATAAGCTTGGCCCCCGACGGTTTTGCAACCGTGCTTTGCTAACCTTGATAATTCCAGAAACTAATGGCGCTGCCAACACAAGCGCAAAAGCATAACCCAGTGAAATTAATATTGTAGTCATTTGTTCCATATTGCTCACCATCCAGTACTCAAAATAAGAGCTATCACCGTAATTGCTGTGATATATCCGATATAAAGCTGAACACTGCCTGCCTGAATGGCCTTCATAAATTGCGCTGCATGAATGATTCCAGTATTAATTGGTCGATAAATTGCACTAAATATATCGACAATACTCATATGATAGCTTAGCCTCCGGCCAAAATAACGATTGGGAGTCAAGTCGGCAACTGTTTCATGCTGTGGCCGCAATATGGCTTTAAACGCCAACCTAATTGGTTTGGAAAAACCAGTAGCCGTATATTCCATCCTGGAAGTCGGCACAATACCGCAAGTCCAAGTTTCCCCTTGTCGCAGTTGCTCTCTTCCATATAATCTGTATAATATCCCAGCAAC
>JAGGAA010000369.1 GCA_017889675.1 Bacillota bacterium
TATCAGACTGGCCGAGTTGATGAAAAAATGTCGATTCAAGCCCGAACTGGGGTATTCTCCAAGATGGTAAAAGAGTTTATTGATAAAGTTGCACCAATGGGGTATTTGTCAAAAGAGTATCTTTATACATCGCCAGAATGCCAGCGACAATATGAAGCTGCAATATCCATGTTAGAAAAGTTTTGTAATGATATGCGAGGCAACCTGGTTATACCTGAACATCAGAGCATAATTGACGCGGAGGTGATTGAATAATGAACGCTCCTGAAGTGGCTGAAAAACAGCTGGTACCAGAAAGCAAATTTTTGCAGATTGCCCAGGCTCTTGTTAATGAAGCTAAAAGCCAAAGCGTGGCTATTGAAATGTTAAAACAAGATATGCAGGACAAGCTGGCACTGCTAGAGGCAAAAATTGAAACCGAGGTCCCAATAAATGCGCCGCAAGTAAAAGCTTTAAAAAAGGCAGTAGAAATTAGGGCGCGAGAACATTTAAAAACTGATGATAGGTACAAGCAGTACGGGAAAAAACTTATTCGTGCTATATGGACAGACCTCAAAGACGTTTTTCAGGTAGGACAATATCGTGAAATTCCCAGAGTTAAGTTTGAAGAGGCAATGACATACGTAAAAACATGGTATCCGTCAAATGGGAGGGATTAGTTTGAACAGTTGCTACAATTGTCAACATTACCCGAGCAGAAAGAAACCTAGTTTGATCGAGCGGATTACACCTGGAGTTATAGCGTTTGCGGTTGTATATATTGGTGGCCATCTTATTCGGTATTGGTTTTGGTAAAAAGAAAACCTGCCCAGGAGAGGACAGGTGGATGGGGTGAGGAGTTATCCTCTAGGCATTATTATAGGTCATTATTATGTCGGAAAAAACCAGGTTAAATACGACAAAGGGAGGACTGCGAAGTTACTATGCAAAGCGAAAATATTGAAGAGAAAAAAAAAGCTGCCACTGCTGGAACCAGTGACAGAACAATTATGAAACCGTTTTTAATTGGCGGTGGTTGGTTCATTGTAGAAATGATTATTACCAACTCAGATAAGGTCGCGTTTAGTGTCAGAGGAGTGGTAGAGCCAGAGAAACTATCCGATGTACTTCAGCAAGCTACTGAATTTATTCAAGAAAGGATCAACGACAATAAACATTAAGCCAAACAAGGTCTTGCATTGTGTTTTGTACAGTTACTTGTCGGAGCGTTGATTTATTTTGGAGCAAGTCGCCGGGTTTGACATCCGCATCTAATTTAACTTGTAGTACATTATTAGCTAATATTCCTACTACTTCATGAGATGCAGATCCATTTCTAATCACAGTAAACGTTTCGCCAAATTCATCGGTGTTCGTAATTATTTTCTCAAAATCTTTTCTCATTTGATCCTTTAAACTCAATAAAATCACCTCCCTTCAATTTGCAAATTTCGACGGGAGGAAACAATTTCCTGTAAAAGGGGGAAGACATCATGCATGTAGGTGACACGATTAAATTGGCTGTCGATTATAGCCAGCAGCCAGTTAAAGCATTGGCAAGAGAGTTTAGATGCTCAGATGATGCCATATATTTGGCTATTAAAGATAAAAGGCCTATACCGACACAAGCCAGGGAGAAGGTCGCAAGGCTTAACATGGTTGGTATGATGGCGGCAACACTTGAAGCAACTGGATTTAGTAAGCTTTTCGGTTATCTGAGGGTGGACAGGCATATATACAGTTTAATCCATAGGGTGTACAAGGAAGACCGGGAAGCGGATGAAGCGCTAAGACGGCTACCAGAATTACTGCTGGATAAGGAACGCCCCGATGATCTAAGCCCGGAGGATATATACGGTAACTGAAATATTTATACAAAAATTGTACATTAAAAGGCGAAATTCGTCAATGAGGTAATCAAATGAAGTGCATACCGGGTAAAACGACAATAGCAAATTGCTTGAAGTGCGGCGGACGAGGTGAGAAGATCGGGTTTAAATATCCGATGGTACAGCTAAAATGTCCAAACTGCGGACATGTGTGGCGAACGCTAGCAGCAATTTGCCGAAGGTGTATGACGTCGAACGAAACGCCATATATGAGTGATTGCCTGGTATGCGCTAAAAAGGCGGTGGCAGGGTAGTGGATGAGGTAGCCTTAGCAACAAGCGGTAATCCAAACGAAGCACAAAACGCCATGCTTAAGGCTCAAGAAATAATGGTTAATAATGGCATATCAATGAAAGAAGTTAGCGGTAATGATAAAAAGCAAGCTGTGGAGTCGGAAGCCAAGTCAGGGAAAAGATTTCCGTGGTATGCATACGATATAGCGGCAAGCCTTGCTGATAATTTTAGGTGTTATTCAATTATTAACCGAAGTAAACACGGCCGATCTATAAATTTTGTTGGGCTTAAAAGTGACGTTGAAGCAGTAATCGAGGTATATAATTTTGCTTTAGTTTATCTGGACTGGCAAATAAAAGAGTTTAGAGGGCAACTAAAATCTAAGCTGATCGCTGATAACGGTATGATAAACGCTTATTGCAATGACTTTATTCGGGGATTTATTAGTGGCTTAGATGAAAAATTTAAGCAGCAAGTAGAAAAACAGCAATGGGGATTAGTGCTTGTTAAAGATGAAGCGGTTGAAACTTATTATGAAGAACTACAACTTGGTAAAGCGAGAGACCGTTCTGTATCATCCGCCAATAGCAGGGCAGCTTACCAGGCTGGTTATGAAAAAGGGCGATATTTTGAAATGGTAGCTGGAGAACTGGAGTGAGAAGGGTAGTGGATGAGTTAATATGCTGCGGAAGGTGCGGACGTAAGCTAAGAAGCGCCCAGGCCATAGAGAGTGGCTTTGGTAGGGCTTGTTATGAAAGAAATCGATTAGAGCGTATAAAGGCTGAATATGAGCGCAACCAACAGAAATTAGAATTTGAATGGGATACGGGGGTAACTGTTAGAGCTACTTTCCATGAGGGGGAACAGATATGCCAAGGAAGCGAGATTTAAAACCAGGATTTTTTAAAAACGAGGACTTGGGGGAAATGGCACCTGTAGCCCGCCTTTTC
>JAGGAA010000012.1 GCA_017889675.1 Bacillota bacterium
AGTTATCACTTCATCCATATCAATCAATTTTTGCGCTTCTTCTTGAGTAAAGATTTTTCGGGCATTAGCTACTGTAACTTTACGTTTTTTCTGTTTCTTCGGCAATAAATTTCCAAGCATGTCTTGTATATTCATGCCCATTTCTTCAATTCCAGTTCCAGCAAACATTCCCATGACTGGTTGAGTAGCATCTTCTACGGTAATTTCAAGCAATTCATCTTCAAGTTCACCGTTAAGCAGGCGCTTACGCCACCATTCACGGCCAGCGTTACCTACTTGTGGTTCCTCGATTTCTGGTGGTTTATCCTGGTTTGTTCCCATTCCTCCCGCCCCGGAAAACAGCATTTCAAATGGATTCCGTTGCGATTCTTTTTTAGCTGTTGGAACAAACTGATCAAGAATTCGCTCCTCCGCCAATTCCTTGGCCTTATCATTAACCTCAAGTATCTTCTGGTTCTTAACCATGCGGATAGATGTTTCAACTAAATCACGCACCATGGATTCGACATCACGTCCAACATAGCCTATCTCCGTAAATTTAGTTGCTTCCACTTTTACAAAGGGTGCATTGACAAGTTTGGCTAACCTGCGGGCAATTTCAGTTTTACCAACTCCGGTAGGTCCAATCATCAAAATATTTTTAGGGATAATTTCTTCTTTAAGGTCTGCTGGCAGCTTCTTGCTGCGCCAGCGATTTCTAAGTGCGACAGCTACTGATTTTTTTGCTTGCTGCTGACCAATTATATATTTATTCAATTCCTTGACTATTTCTCTTGGCGTGAGTTCTAGCAAAATCATCCCCCCTTTTTATAGTTCTTCAACTGTAATATGATCATTCGTATACACGCAAATACCGGCAGCAATTTCGAGCGCCGTACGTGCAATATCAGCAGCATTTAATGGAGAATGCTGTACTAATGCCCTAGCGGCGGCAAGAGCATAAGATCCACCAGAACCAATAGCCGTAACGCCGTCATCTGGTTCAATTACCTCACCATTACCAGATATAATAAGAAGATGTTTGTCATCAACAACAATGAGCAGCGCTTCCAGTCGTCTGAGAACTCGGTCAAGACGCCATTCTTTCGCAAGTTCAACAGCAGCTCTCATCATATTGCCATTAAACTCTTCTAGTTTTCCTTCAAACTTATCAAATAGCGTAAATGCATCTGCCACCGAACCGGCAAATCCGGCTAATACTTTGCCGTGATATAATCGACGGACTTTTTTTGCACTGTGTTTCATTATTGTATTTTGACCAAATGTAACTTGCCCGTCACCGGCAATAGCCGTCTTCCCCTGATGGCTAACAGCAACAATCGTTGTAGCATGAAACGTAGTATCCATAATATCACCTCCCAGGAAAATCAAGCACGCGGATGAAACTTCCGGTAATTTGCTTTGAGTCTTTCAGTAGTTATATGGGTATAAAGCTGCGTAGTAGACAAATTAACATGACCTAAAAGTTCCTGCACAGTCCTCAGGTCGGCACCATGGTCTAATAAATGCGTCGCAAAAGTGTGGCGAATGGTGTGCGGACTGACATTTTTTTTAATTGCCATTACTTCAACATATTTATCAACAATTCGCCGCACGCTCCTGTCAGTTAGTGGTCCGCCTCGACTATTTACAAATACATAGTTATGAACTTTAGCCGTTTGATGTCCATATTCACCCGGATTAGCACATAACGTAGAGCGCACGCTGGACAAATACAGTTCCAGAACTTCAAGAGCCGCCCGCCCCATCAAAACAATTCGCTGTTTAGCACCTTTGCCTGATACAACAATGGCGCGTCCAGCAAAATCAATATCTGTCAGCATGATTCCTGTAAGCTCGCTAACCCTTATCCCTGTTGCATATAGCATTTCCAGTACAGCTTTATCACGAATTCCGAGTAAACTGTTGTCCGGTAAAGTGATTAATTCTCGAATTTCGTTTATGTCAAGAAAAACAGGTAATCTTTTATCAAGTTTTGGGGTTCTAACAGCCTTACAGGGATTTTCCTTTAAAATATTTTCCCGGCATAAAAATCTGAAAAACGACCTAAGCGCCGCAATCCGTCGCATAATGGTCGCTTTGGCATATTGTTCTGATTTTAAAAAAGCCAGATAACTGCGAATTATAAGCGGAGTGATGTCAATAAATAGAATCTCACCAGCACCCTGATTAGACACAAACTCCACAAACTGCAAAATATCTCGTTGGTAGTTGTGAATCGTGTGCTGAGAGGCATTTTTTTCAAGTTTTAGGTATAAGAGAAACTTCTCAATTAATTGGTCAACGCCAGCAAATGCTTCGCCTTTTAAGGACATTTTCATCATTCTTTCCGACAATGTTTACTATTGTTCTGGCGGAAATTACTATTATACTAACACACTTGAAACAATTCCGCAATATTATTGTCGTATTATTCAAATAAATTCTTGTAACGCCGCCAATGCTCTGTTGGCAATGGTTTGATTCTTAACCTTCTTATCTTTAATCTTATGCTCAAGGGGCGGAAGCAGACCAAAATTAATATTCATAGGCTGAAAGTGTGCCGAATCAGCTTGCGTAATGTAATGACACAAGGCACCATGGGCGGTTTGTTCAGGAAACACCTGCGGCTTACGTCCTTGTAGCAGCCTGCTTGCATTGATGCCAGCCACCAAACCGCTTGCTGCTGATTCAACATAACCTTCAACACCAGTAATTTGGCCAGCAAAGAAAATCTGCGGCTGCTCTTTCATTTGCAATGTAGGCTGCAATATCTTCGGCGAGTTAATAAAAGTATTGCGATGCATTACCCCATAGCGAACAAAGTCCGCATTCTCCAAACCGGGAATCAATCTAAAAACACGCTGCTGTTCAGGCCATTGTAGATGTGTTTGAAAACCGACCAAATTATAAAGTGTTGCCGAACGGTTGTCTTGCCTTAATTGGACCACAGCATATGGCATTTCGCCAGTCTCTGGATGTCGTAAGCCTACAGGCTTCATCGGACCAAAGCGCATAGTATCAATCCCACGGGTGGCCATAGTCTCTATTGGCATACACCCTTCGAAAACTACTAACTTTTCAAAATTTTTGACTGGTGCGGTCTGAGCACAGGTAATTTCCTGATAAAACAGTTCATATTGTGCTTTGGTCATAGGGCAATTTAGATAGTCATCATCGCCTTTACCATAGCGAGATGCCCGGTAAATTATCTTCATATTAAGGGAATCAGCAGTAACGATCGGTGCTGCCGCATCATAAAAATAAAGATATTCATTGCCAGTAAGACCGGCAATGGCAGTGGATAAGCCAGGAGAAGTAAGTGGCCCAGTGGCAATAATCAAGGGACGCCCACTAGGTATTTCCAAAACTTCAGCATGGTTAACCGTAATCCGCGGATGGTTACAGAGCGTATTAGTAATCATCTCGCTAAAATCATTGCGATCAACGGCCAACGCCCCGCCTGCGGGTACACAATGCGCATCAGCCGCTTTCATAATTAACGAATTTAAGGTTCTCATTTCTTCTTTTAAGAGACCGACCGCGTTTTCGATGGCAGCGCCTCTAAGCGAGTTGCTGCATACCAATTCAGCAAATAAAGCGGTATGATGAGCCGGAGTCATCACCTTCGGGCGCATTTCATATAATTCCACATCAATCCCGGCTTCGGCCAGTTGCCAGGCAGCCTCACTACCTGCCAAGCCGGCTCCAAGTATAGTGACTTTATTCATTCTTTTTCCTCCGGTTAGCTGTAGCAGGCTTCTTCTTCGCCTTTGCCTGTACTTCTTTATCTTCTACGTTCTTAGCTGTTTCTTTACTATCATCAGCGACTTGACGGGACGAGCAATTCTCATTACTGCAAATGTTAGAAAACCCGCCATTTTTAAATTTATGTCTGATCATATAGGACCCGCATGTTTGACAATTTTCTTTCAGTGGCATATCCCAGGTATTAAAATCACATTCCGGATACTTCTCGCACCCATAAAAGACTCGCCGACGTTTAGTGTGGCGTTCAACAATAGCACTGCCGCATTTAGGACATGGAACACCAATATCTTTTAAAATGGGCTTAGTATTGCGGCAAGCTGGAAATCCGGGACAGGCCAAGAAATTGCCATAACGCCCCTGTTTAACGACCATCATCTGCCCACAATTTTCACAGGGAACATCAGATACTTCGACAGGTAATTCGACATGACCAATCGCTTCTTCGGCAAAACTTAAATCTTGGGCAAAAGGGGTATAAAATTCTTCTAAGACAGTTAACCAAGAAGCATCGCCTTCAGCAATATCATCCAACTTATCTTCCATTCCAGCAGTAAATTCAACGTCAAGAATTTTATCAAAATATTGCTTTAGAAGGTCAAGAACGACAAAGCCGAGCTCAGTGGGTTGAAATTTTTTTTCAATTCGCTCGACATAACCTCGGTCAACAATTGTCTCAATTGTTGGTGCATAGGTACTGGGACGTCCAATTCCTTTTTCTTCCAGAACTTTGACCAATGATGCCTCGGTGTAGCGAGGCGGTGGCTCGGTAAAATGTTGTTTGGGATCTAGCTTGTTGAGGTTCAGCACTTGCCCTGCAACCAAATCAGGCAGCGTAGTTTCCTTATCCAAATCACTATCAGAAGTTTGTTCAACCTCTTTACTCTTACCAATGGCACCGCTAAATGCTGCTAAAAATCCAGAAAATTTCAGTTGTGATCCGGTAGATTTGAGCTTATACCGTCCAGCAGTAATCTCGATAGTAAGCGTATCATAAATAGCAGGTGTCATCTGACTGGCAATAAATCTTTCCCAGATAAGTGTATACAGCTTTAACTGATCTTTACTCAAGTTCGTGCCAATAGCATCTGGGGCTAACTCCAGTGTAGTTGGCCTTACAGCCTCATGGGCATCCTGCGATTTTTTATTAGCATAGATTGGCGCCTTTGCCGGCAAAAAATGTAAGCCAAACTTATTCTCAACATAACTTCTAGCTTCCTGTTGAGCAATTTCAGCCACTCGGGTAGAATCGGTACGCATATAGGTAATAAGACCCACTTGCCCCATGCGCCCAATAGCAAGTCCTTCATATAATTGTTGCGCAATTATCATGGTTTTGCGGGAAGTAAAACCCAATTTGCGAGCAGCCTCTTGCTGCAAACTGCTGGTTGTAAACGGTGGCTGGGGATTACGCTTTCTTTCCCGTTTTTTAACATCATTGACTACATACTCCGCTTGATTTAACTCACTGACAATACCTTCTGCTTGCAGCTCATTAGTAACAGCAAGTTTCTTACCATCCATGGCTACTAGTTCAGCATCAAACGTTTTTGAATTAGTCTTTTCTTTGAGTTTGGCCGTTATTGTCCAATACTCTTGCGGCACAAAGGCCTGAATCTCTTTTTCCCTGTCACAAATTAGCCGGACAGCTACTGATTGCACCCGTCCCGCACTCAAGCCTTTACGAACTTTCCGCCATAACAGCGGACTAAGCTTATAGCCCACTATACGGTCGAGTATTCTTCTAGCTTGTTGGGCGTAAACCCGTGGCAAATTAATGGGGCGTGGTTTTTTGACAGCCTGTTGAATAGCCGTCTTCGTAATCTCGTTAAATTCAATCCGGCAAGTTGTCTGCTCCGGAATATTAAGTATGTGCGCCAAATGCCATGCAATTGCCTCGCCTTCGCGATCCGGGTCAGTTGCGAGATAAACAATATCGGCACTTTTAGCAGCTTCCTTTAGGCTTTTTATCAGATCGCCCTTACCTCGAATATTAATATACTTAGGTTCAAAGTCGTGTTCAAGATTAACACCAAATTGACTTTTAGGCAAATCACGCAAATGTCCCATAGAGGCTTTGACTGTATAATTTTTTCCAAGAAACTTTTCTATTGTCTTGGCTTTAGCCGGGGATTCTACTACAACTAGAGCTTTGCTCACTTAATTCCCTCCCTGGCGGTACAGGTATAGCGCTGACCGCTATGTTCGACCGTCAAACCCCGTAATGAAAGCTGGAGTATTATATATGCAGCCGTTGCCGGCAGTACATTCAATTTTGTCACAATTTCTTCAATTCCTATAGGCTCTTCATAATTTAGCAAACTATACACTTGCTGTTCTGCTTGAGATAATTCCGGCTCTACTTGATTACCCGGGCTTTTCTCCCAATCATACTCTTCTAAGATATCGATCACACAATCTACTAGCTTGGCCCCCTGTTTTATAAGACGGTTTGTACCTTTACTGTTACCTGCAAAAATACTGCCTGGTACGGCAAAGACATCTCGTCCTTCTTCTAACGCAAAATCAGCTGTTATCAATGCCCCACTTTTTTCTGCGGCTTCTACGACAATAACACCACGGGCAAGACCGCTAATAATACGGTTGCGAGCCGGAAAGTGACCTGGATGGGCTATAACTCCTGGTGCATATTCTGAGAGTACTACTCCTTTTTCAGCAATATTGCCTAGCAGTTTTGCATTCTCTGGTGGGTAAGCAACATCCACACCTGAACCCAGCACGGCGACTGTATAGCCCTGTTCCAACGCGCCTAGATGAGCAGCAGTATCAATCCCTCTGGCTGCCCCGCTAACAATACCTACTCGGGCAGCGGCTAATGCAGCTGCTAACATACCTGCAACATTTTTCCCATAAGCTGTGGCTTTACGTGAGCCTACAATAGCTATCTGTTTATCATTTATCGGTAAAGTACCACGATAATATAAAACACAAGGGGGATTAAAGGTATTACGAAGCAGCAGCGGATAATCATCATCAAAGAAACAGCAAAGAAAAATTCGCTTTTTCCTTAATGATTCGGCCAGTTTATGTATATCTATCTTATCCCGCTGACCAAGTAAATTATTATAGATTGTGTTATCAAGACACTTGGATAAAAATAAATCGCCCTGGTCAGCCAACCAAGCCTGCCGGGCGCTACCAAAATATTCAACCAAGGCCTTAATGCGTGAACTGCCGATACCTGGCACCATCTGCAAAGCAGCCAAGTAAAAATTCTCCATATCCAGTTCCTCCACATTTAGCTAACATTGAAACACCAATAGCACATAGTAAATACTTGGTAAATCGTAATACTAGCAATTATACCTGCAATAAAAAGCACAGGTCAAGGGCCTAATGGCCTAATTTAAAGATTTTTTTATAATAAATTAACATTTTCAGCAATTATTTTCGCAATATCTGCCGCTGCATTCGGCCGACCAAGTAAAGCAGCTTGCTGACATAGCGCCGACAAATCATTATTATCCTCAAATAAGAGCCGTGTTAAAATACCTTGCAGTTCCGGTAGAGAATCTGCCCTTAGAGCAACATGGCTATCCAATAAGAACCGCGTGTTTGCTTCTTCCTGCCCCGGTATAGGACGAAAAATGATGAGTGGTACAGCCTTAGTCAAAGCCTCCGCCGAACTCATTCCACCAGGTTTGGATATTAATAAATCGGCAACACTCATTAACTCATGCACATTATCGACAAAACCTAAAACCTTGACCGGATGCGTACTGGTTGCTGCAAACTGAACAAGTTTCCGATAAAGCGCCTGGTTCTTTCCCGCTACCGCTATTAGCTGTAACGGTCTGTCAATTTGATTACATACATTTAAAATCTTATCTATCGGTAAAACGCCTGCACCGCCGCCCATAATCAGAATATTCTTCCGGTCGTTAGAAATGCTAAGCTTCGCAAGTAGCTCAGCATTACTACTTGTTTGACTAAAGTTATTACTAACAGGTATTCCTGTAACGACAATAGCGTCAGCAGCGATACCATGATTACGCAAATAATACACCATAGCAGGGTGAGCTACAAAATAGCAATCTATTTCGGGGTATACCCATAGACGATGAACAATAAAATCCGTAATGATAGCTGCCGTTGGAATAGTAATTAATCCTTGTTTCTTTAGCCAAGCTACTAAACCCGCTGGAGTTGCATGCGTACATACAATCACGTCTGGCTGAAATTCATTGATATAATTTAGCATGCGTTTAGCAAGTAATTGGCTAATTAACTCCCGTCCCAACAGTGCCAAACGGCTTTGATTTCCCCAGCCATAGGCCGTTCCGTAGATCGCCGGAAAAGCTTCAAGTATTTTTAGGTATATCGCAAGTATTGTCTTGCCAATGGCTGGGGGAAAGAAATCAAATACATTGCATAACTCTGTTTGACAAGCATGGTTATCTCTAAGGATTTGACTAACTGCTTGCGCTGCCCTAATATGTCCTGCGCCTATTGGAGCGCTAATAAATAAAATTCGCTTATTAATCAAGAGTAGCCGCCTGCTCAGAAGGTTTTATCGCACCATATACATTGACTTGGCTGTCATCTATGGTGGCCATCAGCAGTTCTTGTGCCGTCTTTCCTTTGTATACTTTTGAATTGCCGGCAATCTCCACTAACGGAATTAAAACGAATTTTCTCTCAGGCATGCGCGGATGAGGAAGATCAAGCGCAGTAGTAGTCATCTCCACGTCATGATATACCAAAAGGTCAATATCAATGTTACGGGGACCCCAGCGAACTTCTCGAACCCTTCCCATGTGTTGCTCAGTGGCCAGACAGATAGTAAGCAGCTCCATGGGCGTTAAATCAGTACCAATAGCAATTACTACATTGAGAAAGCTCGGCTGCTCTCTCAAGCCCACTGGTTCTGTCTCATATAATAGTGACACCTTTTCAATAGATATTCTAGGGTGACTGCCTAGCAGGTTTATTGCTGTAGCAATGTTTTCTTCTCTGGTATGCATAGTGTTGCTGATATTAGAACCCAGTCCCAAAACAATCATTGATCACGTCTCCGAACAGACTCAACTTCGACATAATCAAGTGCTGCCGCAATTGGCACCGAGGGTTTGCGCACCCGTACAACCACTTCTTCTACAAGAGGGTGTAATCGTAAAATTTCCCCGGCAATATGGTAGGTTAATGCTTCCAGAAGCTGAAAGCGATGGTTTTCTACAATCTCTTTAGTTTGGTTATATATCGATACATAATCTACCGTTTCTTGAAGGTTGTCGCTTTTGCCAGCCTGGCTTAAATCAGCTTTCAGATCAAGATCAACATAAAAACGCTGCCCTAATTCCCGTTCAAATTCATATACCCCATGAAAGCCGTAAAACACCATGTTTTTTAAAGATACTCTATGACTCACTTTAACTCCCCCTATTTATATTTGGCATTAAGCATTGCATCAGTCATACGAGCAATGCGGGCGATGGCTTGTACATCATGTACCCTAACAATATTTGCACCTTTAGTAATTCCTACAGCAACAGTAGCTGCTGTTCCTTCCACCCGGTCACTAGGCGGAGCATCTAAGATATCGCCGATAAACCGCTTGCGTGAAGTACCTAAGAGTATCGGGCAACCAAGCGACTTAAGTTCGTCTAGCCGGGACATGATTACCAGATTGTCTGAACCCTTTTTGACAAAACCGATACCTGGATCTACAATAAAGTTATCTGACCTTATGCCAGCAGTCTCACCAATCTGCATACTACGCCGTAAAAATTCAAGCATATGAGACATAATATCCCTTTGATATTCAGCCTCGCCCTGATTATACATAATGACTACCGGTGCATTATATTCGGCTGCTACTTTAGCCATTTCAGGATCAAACTGCAGACCCCAGATATCATTGATAATGTGAGCACCCGCTTTTAGTGTCTCCCTGGCAACACTGGCTTTATAAGTATCAATAGAAATCGGTACACTAGAAATATCTAAAACTTTTTCCAGTACAGGCATTAGCCTTTCCAGTTCTTCTTCGGCCGAGATTTTACACGAACCATATGGCCTGGTAGATTCGGCACCAATATCAATGATATCAGCACCATCGTTAATCATTTGTTCAGCATGCTTTAAGGCTGCATCCAGATTGTTAAACTTTCCGCCATCAGAAAAAGAATCTGGCGTAAAGTTTAAAATGCCCATAACTAAGGTTTTTTCCGGAGAAATTGATAGCGTGTGCGCCCCTAGCTTATAGCTACGCTGGGGGAATTTTTCGTCAGCCGCTATTATAGCTTCCAATTCCCCAGCAAGTTTTTTCAGGCCCCACGGCTGAACTTTGAGTTGGGGAATGCAGTGTTTGAAATGTTTTAAACTGCCGCTTAACAGCACATCGGTATATTGACTGCTATAATCAGCTGCTCCTCTAGAAACCGAAGCCTCACCGCCTTTAGAAAGAAAAGTCTGCTTTAAAATAAGCGCAGCCTTGTTTACTACATTTTCAACTTTTATCGTTTTATAAACAGCCTTATTTGACATAATGGCGGCTCCTGCGGGGTCACACTGAACCGTTGCCACTTCTTTTCGGGCCTGTTCCTGATTTTTTATTTCAATTACTCGCATATTATATGTCATTAGCATCCTCCCCTATTGCGGAAAAATATGATTTTATTGTATCATAAAATTATGTAGAATAAAGATTATTATGCAAATTTTAGAGAATTACTATTAAATTTGCAAATCTAGGAGGCCTATCATGAGACAACGCCTATCGCCTGATTGTTTTAATCTCCCCATCGAACAGATAAAAAGTGGCTATTTCAGCGACAGTTATTTTTTGCGTACTCAAGAAATTTTGGACAAAGACAACCATCATCCACGAGTAATAATGCAAGTGTTTCAACGTCAACATGCAATTGTATGTGGTGTTGATGAAGCTATTGCTATTCTCAAAAAATGTGCTCACAATCCGGATAGTTTAGTTATTCATGCGTTGTATGATGGCGATCAGATTGAACCCTGGGAAACTGTTATGACCATCGAGGGCGATTTGGCAAATTTTTCACATCTAGAAACAGTTTATCTTGGCTCGCTTTCTCGCCAAAGTAAAATTGCCACAAATGTACAGCGAGTAGTACAGGTTGCTAATGGCAAACCTGTGTTGTTTTTCCCTTCACGTTTCGATCATTATGCAGTCCAGGCGGCTGATGGTTATGCGGCTCATATTGGTGGCGTATTTGGTGTTTCTACTCCTGCCAATGGCGCACTCTGGGACGCTGAAGCACTTGGTACTATTCCCCATTCTTTAATTGCTGCTTACGGTGGTGACACTATCCGAGCTACAAAAGCCTTTGATACCCATACAGATCCGCATATAGGCCGAGTAGCGCTTATTGATTTTTCCAATGACTGTGTTGCCACAGCATTAGCGGTAGCCAGAGAGATGGGCGATTCTCTCGGAGGAGTTCGCCTCGATACGGCTGATACCCTTGTTGATGCTTCTGTATTACCTTATATGGGTACCTTTAAACCTACTGGTGTCTGTGCACAACTAGTTCTAAATGTCCGTCAAGCTCTTGACCGCGAGGGTTTTAACCATGTAAAAATAATGGTGTCTGGCGGTTTCAACGTCGAGCGCATCAAGCAGTTTGAAGCAAATAATGTACCTGTTGATGTTTATGCTGTTGGTAGTAGTTTGTTTAATGACAATATCAACTTCACGGCAGATGTAGTTATGGTAAATGGTCAACCCAGCGGCAAAGTTGGGCGCAGTTACCGTCCTAATCCCCGTTTGACTTTAGTAAAATAATGAACAAAAAAGGTGAAACAACCTAATGGTTGCTTCACCTTTTTTGTTCATTATTATTTTAATAACCTACAGCTACCACTTTCGGCTTGAGCCACCGCCGCCACCTGAGCCACCACCATAGCCACCGCCTGAACCACCACCCCCGCCACGAATGCGCAGTAATGAAAGGATAAGATAGGTGATACTGCCACCTAGAAACAGCCAATCACAGATAAATAGTGCCAACGCGCCTGCTACTAATGCAACTTGTGCCCACCAGGGCAAAGTATCTAACATTGATTGGTTAGCCGCTGACTGTACCTTAGCTGGCTGGGCATTCGTATCTATATCCAGATTATACTCTTTAGCAGTTATACTAACTAACGCCTGATAACCATTCCAAATACCTTTATTATAATCATTGGCGGCAAAATAGGGTATCATATACTTATCTTGAATGGCACCTGTTTTAGCATCATTGAGGGCACCTTCCAAGCCATAACCTACCTCGATCCGCGATTGTCGATCATTTACTGCAACTAATAGCAGCACACCATTATTCAGCTGTTTATCACCAATACCCCATTGTCGCAGTACCTCCAAGGCATACGTCTCCACCGGGGCTTCCTCAAGAGACTTGACTGTCAGTACTACAATTTGTGCTTTAGTTTTGGCCGCCAGCTTACTACCTAAACTATTGATTTTACTCTTGGTTTCAGCATCCAGTACTCCAGCATGATCTTGAACATAGATACCCTGGGTTGGTGCCGGAGGAATTTGAGGCTGTGCCCAAGCACTAGCCGCTAATAATATATACCCCACCAAAACTAGCCAAGCTAACCGTTTATTCATAAGTTATCCCCCTTGCTTGGCAAATTAGAATTTAACCTGAGGAACTTGTTTTGCACCCTCTTCAGCTTTGAAATATTCTTTGGGACCAAAACCCATCATACCGGCAAACAGGCTTGTCGGCAAAGAATGTATTTTTACATTATAGCCTTGCACAGCGTCATTATAATCTTTTCGAGCCACAGCAATTCGATTTTCTGTACCGCTGAGTTCGTCCATAAGCGCCCGGAAATTTTGGTCAGCCTTAAGATTCGGATAGTTCTCAACGACAACCAATAATCTGCTAAGTGCTGAATTTAGTTCAGCATTTGCTTCTGCCTTACCAGCCGGTCCTTGTGCCCCCGTCAGCTTTGCACGGGCATCAGCCACAGCTTGAATCGCCTGTTGCTCATGAGCAGCATAGCCTTTTACAGTATTAACCAAATTGGGAATCAAGTCAGCTCGCCGCTGCAACTGATTTTCAATCTGACTCCACTTACCATTAACGCTTTCATTCATGCTAACCATTGAATTGTAACTGAACATGGCACCTACCAATAATACTCCAACTATCGCGATAACAATCCATACTGTCTTATTCATCTAAAAACCCCCTTACTATTTTTCAAAAAGACTCCCTACTTATTATATCTAACCTGGATAAATATATCAGTAGCGAATGGTAATCATTTCCGGGAAATTGTTTGAAAATCATTGCGAAATTGAATGGCTTCCGCAATATGAGTTGCTTCAATTTGCTCCATCCCACTCAAATCAGCAATAGTCTGAGCAACTTTTATTATTCTGTCATAGCCCCGTGCACTAAGATTCATCTTGATAAACGCTTGCTTAAGAATATCTGTCGATTCAGCTGTCATCTTGCATAGTTTTTTTATATGCTTGTGCTCCATTTGGGCATTTGCATAGAAGCCAAATTTTTGGAGCCGTTTGTGCTGAATCACCCTAGCAGCCTCTACCCGACGTCGGATAACAGCTGATGACTCTTGCTCCATATTTCTTACTAAATCGCCATACTCAAGCCGTGGCACGTGAATTGTTAAATCTAAGCGGTCTAATAATGGTCCAGATATTTTTTTCTGATAACGACGGATGTCATTATGTG
>JAGGAA010000143.1 GCA_017889675.1 Bacillota bacterium
GCCGGTAGTGGATAATGGCAAACTGGTGGGTATTGTTACTGACAGAGATTTGCGGGAAGTATCTGCTTCTCCGGCGACATCTTTGTCTGTATTTGAACTTAACTACCTCTTAGCCAAAATGCAGATTAAAGATATTATGACTAAACCGGTAGTGACAATTAATGTGGAGGCTACGGTTGAAGAAGCAGCCCTTGTGATGTATACTAACAAAATTGGCGGATTAATTGTTGTTGACGCCAATCAGCAGGTTGTTGGTATTTTAACTGAAACTGATATATTTAAAGCCTTTGTTGATGCTATGGGGCTGCCTCAAGGCAAAACCCGCCTGAGTATTCTTGTGCCTGATCGGCTGGGGGTTGTCAATGATATTTCTGGCGTGTTTACAGAAGAGGGGGTCAGCATGGGGAGCTTTGTCAGTTATCCAACAGATGACGGGCAATATGAAGTAATTATCCGTGCTGACATAAAAGATGTAAAAAAACTTACCGATAAGCTTGCCGCATTGGGCTATCCAGTGCAGCATATTGTTCAAATTGGTTAATTGCAAGAAACAGCTGTGAAAATTTTACACATTTTGTTTGCTGTGCTAATATAATAACATAGGAACAGGCGGTCGGTTATTGCCGACGTAGCCGGGCAAGTAGCAGCAGGTAAGCCTGTGGGACCTATACGGTCCCACAGGCTTACCTGTATTTTAGTGTTATTGGGGGAAAGAAGATTGGAAGCGAAGAACAATCAATTGAAGCAACAAACGGCGCGACTGTCGGTAGTATCCAATACACTGCTTGTTGCGCTAAAATTGTTTGTCGGCGTATTTACTGGTGCTGTCAGTATTATTTCGGAAGCTGCCCATTCTGCCGTTGATTTAATTGCTGCTCTGGTAGCCTATATTGCCGTAAGAAAGTCTAGTCAACCACCAGATAGTCAACATGCTTATGGTCATGGTAAAATAGAAAATCTATCAGCGGCTTTTGAGGCTGTACTTATTGTAATGGCAGCTTTGTGGATTGTGTATGAATCAGTTGGGAAGATAAACACGCCGAATGCTCCGCAATACCTGGAATATGGGCTGCTAGTAATGGCACTGTCGATAGTTGTTAACTATTGGGTATCCAATAAACTGTATGAGGTAGCTATGAGTACTGGTTCGCATGCCCTAGAAGCTGATGCATTGCATCTGAAAGCTGATATCTGGACAAGTGTTGGTGTATTTATTGGGCTTGGAATTATCAAGCTGACTGGCTTATACTGGCTTGATCCGCTTATCGCTATTGCAGTAGCTTTAGTCGTGTTTAAGGCAGGTTTTACTATGACCATGAAGAGCGTTTATGAGTTGACTGATGTTAGTTTACCAGAGGAAGAGGAAGCCGTGATTAGAGCTATTGTCAAGAGTCATCCGGCAGTTATGGCTTTTCATCAGCTGAGAACCAGACGGTCAGGCTGTGATCGACAGATTGACATGCATCTGGTGCTGCAAAAAGATATGAATCTTGCCAAGGCCCATGCTGTGTGTGATGAGATTGAGGCCAAGATAAAGAGTCAATTTTCTCCGTGTGATGTTGTTATCCATCTGGAGCCTTGTGACTATCTTGACGGTTTTAGCTCTTGTCCACCAGAATGCAGTGAAAATTGCAAATTCGAGTGAACAGCCACTATATGAAATCCAATAAAGAAAGAATTTCTTTTCAGCAGGGTATAAGCTATTCAGGGTATAATATATAGCAAAGAATGTGGTAAAGGAGGTGCATTACTTGTGGTTAAACTTACAGAATATACCCAGCGTGGCGGTTGAGCGGCTAAAGTGGGGCCAGGGGACCTGGCCGGAGTATTGAGTAAACTGCCAGTGGTGCAGAATTCCAATGTACTTGTGGGCATTACGACATCCGATGATGCGGGGGTATATAAGCTGAATGAAACAACGGCTTTGGTCCAAACGGTGGATTTTTTCACACCTATTGTCGACGATCCCTATCTATTTGGACAAATAGCTGCGGCCAACAGCTTGAGTGATATTTACGCGATGGGGGCAACGCCGATGACAGCGCTAAACCTAGTCGAATTTCCTAATTGCAAATTGCCAGGGGAAGTTTTGCTGGCTATTTTGCAAGGCGGCCAGAATAAGGTAGCTGAGGCTGGGGCCGTAATTATTGGCGGTCATACCATTGACGATAATGAGCCCAAATATGGATTAGCGGTTACTGGAATTGTGCATCCAGATAAGGTTTGGACAAATGCGGGGGCCCAGTCAGGGGATTGCTTAGTCCTAACAAAAGCGCTGGGAACTGGTATTTTAGCATCGGCCGCGCGGGCTAATCTATTTCCCAACGGAGTTATGGTGGCTACGGTCAGTATGGCAACCCTCAATGCGGTGGCCGCAAAGGTGGCAGAAGGGTTTACTGTTCATGCCTGTACCGATATTACTGGTTTTGGTCTTAGTGGTCATGTGTATGAGATGGCGGCCGGCAGTAAAGTGGCGATTACTATTGATAGTGCAGCGCTGCCACTATTGCCTGATGCAGTTGAGGCTGCTTCCATGGGGCTGGTACCAGGCGGGGCGTATGCCAACCGAAGCTATTTAACTACAGTTACGTTTGCGGAGAATGTACCGGAAGCTGTCAGAGATATTTGTTTCGATCCACAAACATCAGGTGGACTCTTATTTGCCGTACCTGCCAGGGAGGCTGACGAACTGGTGCTGGCGCTGCATTCAGCCGGAGTAGCATCAGCCAGTAAGATTGGGCATATAACTAACGAGGGGAGCGGAGAAATTTATGTCAGATAGAATAGTTGATTGCCGGGGCATGGCCTGCCCAGGGCCGGTTATTACTACGAAAAAGGCGATTGAGGAGACCAGCTCGGGGCGGATTACCATTATTGTTGATAACGAGGCCGCTAAAACCAATGTTGCCAAGTTTGCGGCAGCCAATGGTCTGGGGGCAGGCGTGGAAGCCAAAGACGGACAGTATTATATTAGTATTATTAAGGGGACAGGCCAGCTGGCTGAGGCTGATGATCGCAGCCAAGCAGCCATAGGTGACACTAGCAGCCAGGTTTACTTGATTACCCAGGATACATTGGGACATGGTTCGCCTGAACTAGGGACGGTACTTGTCAAGGGATTTATGACAACCTTGTTAGAAGTCAAGCCGCAGCCGGCGGTAATCTTGATGATTAATTCTGGTGTCAAGCTGGCGGTGAAAGGCTCACCAGTGCTCAACCAACTAACAACCCTTGCCAGCCGGGGTGTGTCCATTTTATCGTGTGGTACATGCCTTGATTATTATCAGCTAAAAACTGAATTGGCAGTTGGTGAAATAACCAACATGTACACTATTGTGGAGACAATCACCAAACACAAAACAGTGACCTTATAAGCAGGTGATTATATTATTTATCCAGATTATGATCGGCTGATTTCCTTTGATTCGGTGCATCAGTCGATAAAAGCTGAGAAGGTTTTGGGGCAAAAAGGTCTTGATTTTTTTGCCTTGCCGACACCGCGCGAGATTGATATTAGCTGCGGGCAATGTCTGTTGGTTAAGGCTGTGCAGCAAGCAGCTATTATCGAGCTATTTACTGTAGACAAAGTGCGTTGGTCCAAACTGTTCAGCCGAACAGCGACAGGCCAGACATATCTTTATGAAAAGATTACTGAGTATGGAGGGTTATGTGGAACAACTGCTGACAACTAACTTTTGGCTGGATATGGCTGTGAAAATTGTGCGTTTGGCGGTTATTGTGATTGGTGCCGCGCTGGTGTTGCGCTTTACTAATCTAATGGTAGAGAAATTTTTCGTTCCTAAGCCAGGAAATAAGAATTTGTATCTGGAAGAGAAACGTGCCAGGACGCTAAGTTCGTTGTTACACAGTATTGTTCGGTATGTTATCTATTTTATTGTGCTGGTAATGATCTTGCAAGAATTTAGGATTGATACCACATCCATTGTTGCCGGTGCCGGTATTATTGGCTTGGCGCTGGGCGTTGGTGCCCAAAGCTTGGTTAAGGATTTTGTTACTGGTTTTTTTATCATTTTAGAAGATCAGTATGGGGTTGGCGATTATATTGTCATTAGTGATATGGCTGGCACAGTAGAAGAACTTGGCTTTAGGGTTACCAAGCTACGGGATGGCAATGGGATTCTCCACATCATTCCCAATGGTGCTATTGCTAAAGTAAGTAATTATACCAGGGGACACATGCAGGCTACCGTTAATGTGCCTGTTCCATACCTGAGGTAATTGAAGGTCCAAGTGTACTGGGCGTTGTTGACCTCAAGCCCGGGGAGATCGTCATTCGGATCATCGCGAAAACTGTGCCGTTGCAACAGATGAAAGTAGAGACCACATTGCGCCGTTTAATAAAAGCAAAGTTTACCGAAGCAAAGATTCCGCCGCCGCAGCTGTTTAATTCGGCGGTTTTACCTGAAATCAAAGCAGCCAAAGCAGGAGGGTAAGATGAATCAACAGAAGTACAATTACAAGGTGGGCGAGGTTGTAAAAATGAAAAAACCGCATCCCTGTGGCGGTGACCGCTGGGAAATAACTCGTACAGGTATCGATTTTGGGATTAAATGTTTGCAATGCGGCCGTCAGGTTATGATTCCTCGTCCTAAATTTGAAAAAGGGGTTAAGGCCGTTATTTCGGAGGGAAAAGGTTGAATTTTAGCCGGCGTTATCTTACACTATATACAACATATAATAACAGCTTAAAAGGTGGAGTAATATTACATGAGTACTAATCTGGAAGTAGGCATTATTGGCCTGCCCAATGTCGGAAAAAGCACATTATTTAACGCCATTACCAAGGCCGGGGCCGAGGCGGCTAATTACCCGTTTTGCACCATTGAGCCTAATGTGGGAGTTGTCGATGTTCCTGATGCACGTTTAGGAAAATTGACCGAAATGTATAAACCCAAAAAGACTATGCCTGCCGCGATGCGGTTTGTTGATATTGCTGGCTTGGTGCAGGGTGCAGCTCAGGGCGAGGGACTTGGCAATAAATTTTTATCGCATATCAGGCAAGTGGATGCGGTAGCGCAGGTGGTTCGCTGCTTTACTGATGATAACATTACCCATGTGGCTGGCAGCATTGATCCGATCAGAGATATCGAGATCATCAATACCGAGCTTTGTCTGGCTGACTTGGAAACGGTGGAAAAGCGCCTTGATCGGGTGCAGAAAATGATAAAAAGCGGCGACAAAAAGGCGCAGGCCGAATTGGAGATATTAAAGCAGGTGCAACAGGCACTTAGCGATGGCCAACCCGCCCGCCGGGTTATTAGTGATGAGGATGCTTTACTTATACTTAGGGATTTATTCCTGCTGACCTTAAAACCCACCCTGTTTGTGGCTAATGTCAGTGAACAGGAAGCTGCCGACGCCAGTGGCAACCCGCATGTTGCTAAGGTGTGTAAGTATGCCGCTCATGAAGGAGCGGAGGTCATTGTTGTATCTGCCAAGGTTGAGTCTGAGATTGCCGAATTACCTGACGACGAAGCCCGGGAATTTTTGGCTGATCTGGGTCTGGTGGAATCAGGGCTGGATAAACTCATTCGCGCCAGCTTCACTCTGCTAGGGCTGATGACCTTCTTTACCGCCGGCGAGCCGGAGGTGCGGGCCTGGACGATTGTACGCGGGACCAAAGCGCCGCAGGCGGCTGGTAAAATCCATAGCGATATCGAACGGGGCTTTATTCGAGCTGAGATTGTCTCCTATAATGACTTAATGGCTAATGGAGCCTATGCTGCAGCCAAGGAAAAAGGATTAGTGCGACTGGAAGGCAAGGAGTATATTATGCAGGATGGCGATGTTACCTATTTCCGGTTTAATGTGTAGAAGATCCATTGTCTTTAATATATCATTATTAGGAGCCGGGCACTTTTGTAGTGACTTTTATGCGAATTTTTTGCCGGCGCTATTGCCATTTGTCATGATTAAGCTAGGAATGTCCCTGACCTTGAGTGGGATGCTGGTTATGGTTTATTCCGTTATATCCAGTGTGCTGCAACCATTTGCCGGTTATCTGATTGATAAATATGGCTATGCCTGGCTTATTCTTATTACCACGCCGGTAAGTGCGGTATTTATTTGCTCAGCAGGACTGGCAGATAGCAAGATTACTTTGTTTTTATTGGTTGGTCTAGCAGGGCTGGGTGCTTCTATCTTTCATCCGCTGGCGGCTAGCCTGATGGGTAAAGTTGTTACCCCTGAAACCAAAGGGCGAGCTATGTCGGTCTTTGTTTTTGGCGGCAATGTTGGTTGCGCGGTGGCGCCAGCTATCATTTTGTATTGCTTGGCTTTAAGCGGGACATCCAGCCTGATTTTCCTGATAATCCCAGGACTTTTTGTTACTTGGGCTTCCTACTTGGCAGGATTGCACAAGATCGATATTCGTCCGGTTGTTAAGTGCGGCCAGGACGAAACTGCCCCCCAAGGGGAACAGTGGTATAAATCACGCGGGTTGATACTTTTAAATATCGTTATGGCCCTTAGATCATGGATGCAAGTGGCGCTGATTACCTTTTTGCCGGTAGCGCTTACACGTTTAGGCCAGTCAACAGTAGTAATCGCCAGCATGCTGACAGTGTTTATGCTGAGCGGTGCCATCGGTGCCCTGTTAGGCGGTTGGGTAGGGGATAAAATAGGGCGCAAGGCGGGTTTTATTGGATCGTTAGTAGTGTGTTTGCCTATTACCTACTTATTTCTGCTGGACATGAGCCCTTCATTGTTAGGCTACGTACTACTGGCGGTTAGCGGGGCAATGCTTCAGAGTACGGCACCTACCTCGGTCGTATGGGCGCAGGAGCTTATTCCTGGTAATGCCGCTATGGCATCCGGAATGATGTTAGGTCTGGCCTTTGGTCTAGGTGGCGTAGGTGCAGCTATTACTGGAACTTTGGGAGATCATATCGGGCTTGAAGCGGCACTGCTCTGGTCAGTGCTCTCTATTGTCGGTGCGATTGTCCTCGCCGTAGCTATTCCCCAGCCAGGGCAAAGAAAAGCTAAGTTGAATCCACTTACTGTGAAAGCATCAAAACTTGATTAATTGTCTGCGGTTTTCCTTGCATTTGCTGGAGGATTAATGATATAATAATTTAGTCGCATAGATAATGTGGTTGGGGCAAAAAGCGTTTGGCCTATGAAGTTAAAGATCATATGGACGGGTACTATACCCTGATTAACTTTACATCTGAGCCAGCAACTGTATTCGAGCTTGAGCGTGTGCTCAAGATTACTGATGATGTTCTGAAACACATGGTTATTAAATTGGAAGACTAATTCCTGAGCCAGGAGGTGTGAGGATATATGAATAAAGTCATCCTTGTCGGCCGCTTGGCGCAAGACCCGGAAGTAAGATATACCCAGAGCGGCAAGGCGGTAGCTTCGTTTAACCTGGCAGTTAACCGATTCAGTAGCGGTCAGGGGCAGAATAACGCAGATTTCATTCCAATTGTGGCCTGGGAAAAACTGGCCGAAACCTGTGGTAACAACCTGACAAAGGGCCAGCGGGTGCTGGTCGATGGTCGGCTGCAGATTCGCTCTTATGAAGCCAATGATGGTCAGAAGCGTCGCGTCGCCGAAGTCGTAGCGCAGTCCATCGAATTCCTGGAACGTAAACAGACACCCGCATCTAGTGGGGATGCCGGGAATATAGACGTAAATTCATTCGGCAAAGATGTCTTCCCTGATGAGGAAATCCCATTTTAAAAGGGGGGTAATTAAATGGCTATGAAACGCGAAAGAGGCCGCAAACCTAAGAAAAAAGTTTGTAGTTTCTGTGTTGATAAAGTAACTGATATTGATTATAAAGAAGTTCCTAAACTGCGCCGGTATACCACCGAGCGGGGCAAAATTCTGCCACGCCGCATTTCGGGCAACTGTGCCAAACATCAACGTCAGTTGACACTGGCTGTAAAACGGGCCCGCAATATTGCTTTGCTGCCGTTTACTGCAGAATAAACACAAGTAAAAAGAGCAAGAATCCTTAACGAGGGATTTTTGCTCTTTTTTTAGTTTGGAAAAAGGAGAATCTTGATTTATATGGAATATATTAGGAAATTAGCATTCAATATACTGATAAAATGAAATGAAGTAAAATATGGCTACCTAGAATGGCACGGATGCCTGTTAAAGTGGGAGGTTAATTCTGTGCAATATGAAGATGCGTTCAATCTAAATTCGGCTATTCTTGCCGCCGTACTTGATCAGGCACCGCTAGGCATTGCCGTGATCGACACCTGCCTAAGGTATACCCAGGTCAACAATTTATTTTGCAATATAATGGAAATAGATTCTAAAAAACTAATTGGCCATACTATCTATGAGACTATGAGTAAGAAACTGGGAATTGCCCAGGCAGAACAGATAACTGCTGTTGTTGTACGAATTCTCACAACTGGCGGGAATCATACTATAAATGCCTGGAAATCACCGAGCAGCTCGCGATATATTGAGTGTACGCTAAAACGCCTGGAAATCGATGGGGTGGCGATTGGCGTACTGCTGACAATCGTAGATGTATCAAAGCATGTTCAGTTACAGCAGGAATTAGAGACTCACCAGCACCAGTTTGCCCATGTGGTGGAGGAACGTACTGCCGAGCTGCGATGTGCTAATGAGCGGTTTTATACTGCTTTTAACATCACCTCTACCTTAATGACGATTACTGATCAGCAGCGCCGGATTATTGATGCCAATAGTAGCTTTTTAGAGATAACCGGTTGTGAAAAAAATGAAGTTATTGGGCGTACTCTATTCGAATTGGGGTTAGTTTCGCTAGAAGTAGTTGAAGATATTTATTGCAAACTTTATCAGGATGGATATGTTCATAATCAGGAGATACCGCTTACTACCAAAGGCGGGCAGCTACGCTCTTTGCTGGTTTCAATGGAAAAGATTGTTCTTGATGGAGAGATACATATATTGGAAATGGCTACCGATGCGACTGATGTCAAACTGATGAAAAACGAGATGCTGCGCTTGGATAGGTTAAATCTTGTAGGTCAAATGGCGGCAGGCATTAGCCATGAAGTGCGGAATCCGATGACGACTGTCCGTGGTTTTCTACAAATGTTGCTCAAAAAGGAGGGCTGTAAGCATTATCAGGAGTATTTTGACCTGATGATTAGTGAACTAGACCGCGCAAATTCGATTATTTCCGAGTTTTTGTCAGTAGCTAAGACCAAGCCATCTTGTCATGTTGAAACAGATTTAAATACTATTATTAAGGCTATCGAGCCATTACTGGCAACAGATGCTGTGGCGGCAGGCAATACGATTGTGCTGGAACTAGGAAATATACGCCGTCTTTTTTTAGATGAAAAGGAGATAAGGCAGCTCTTGCTCAATCTAGTCCGCAATGGCTTTGAAGCTATGGAGCAACCAGGCTTAGTCACCGTTAGGACATACGAAGAAGAGGAGCAAGTTGTGTTGGCAATACAGGACGAGGGTACAGGGATTTCGCCCCACATTTTAGCTAAGCTGGGTACGCCGTTTTTAACCAGCAAAGCTAGTGGCACAGGCTTGGGATTGGCGGTATGCTATGGAATTATCGAGCGGCACAAAGGTAAGCTTGAGGTGTCTACCGGTGCTAAGGGTACAACTTTTTTTATTAGATTCAGTCAGTGAGTAATGGTAATAAATTGGTCTGACCCCGGCTCTATTGCCGGGGTTTACTACTATTTATCGAAAGTAAAGCAGGAAATATGCAGTTGCTTTTAGAATATAACAAGGTGGAATAAGGAGGCGGTCGCGTGTTCTCCCAGGAATCAGATATCTTGCGTAAACTGCGGCTAATTGAGGGGCTCAAAGCAGATTTGTTGACTGAGGTGGGGAAACTATATCAGGCTATGGCTCATAATAAGCGGGAGGCTATCGGGGATGCGCTGGCGCAACTAATTATTTCGGCCTTTGTTCTCGGGCGTCGTCTGGGGATTGAGTATTCCGAGATGGATGAGATTGTAAATAACCGCCTTGGACACAATATAAAAAAAGAAACAGAAGCAGAACGGTGGTTCGGAGATATGAGCGAATATCGTCGTTATCTTCGCCAGAAGAGGTGAACTATGCAAAAAAGTCCGGTTAGACCAGTTGTTGAAGGCGGTGCACTTACCGCTGTTGCTATAATTTTTGCACTTATTAGCACATATCTGCCCGTAATCGGTGCTTTTGTCAATTTACTTTGGCCTGTACCTATCGTGCTATTGGGTGTGAGGCATGGCTATAAATGGAGTATTATGGCTGTGGTTGTTTCAGGTTTTATTATTGCCCTCATCATGCACCCACTTACGGTCGTGTCGGTAGTGGTAGGATTTGGCTTAATTGGTATTGCCTTGGGCTATGGCCTCAGGCAAGGTTTTTCTCCTACTAAAACGATGCTCATAGGGGCTGCAGCATCGCTAATTTCCAAAATAGCAGTGCTGGCTATCACTGCAGCTGTAATGGGGTTTAATCCTCTCAATCTGCAAACCGAAGCCATGACTAAGGGCTTTGAGCAGGCTATGGATTTTTACCGAGGTATGGGCATGAAGGCAGAAGACCTGGCCCGTATGGAAAGTACCATACAGCCAATGATGGAGATTATGAAAATTATCCTGCCAGCTGTCTTTGTGTTAGCTGCTTTTGTGGATACTTTCTTAAATTTTCAAGTGGCAAAAGCCGTACTGGCTAGGCTAGGGCAGCGTATTGAGCCATTTCCTCCCTTTCGGCGTTGGTCGATGCCGCGCTTCACGGTGTATGCTTTAGTGGTGTCGCTTGTCGCTATCTATTGGGGTAAAACCAGGGAGTTTGAGATATTGTATAATACTGGCATGAACCTTCAGGTAATTACTACGATGCTTTTATTTGTACAAGGGATGGCGCTGGTTTACTTTCTTTCCGATAAATACAATTTGTCAAGAATCGTCCGCGGTATTATACTATTCTTGATACTATCTAACGGTATCTTTATGCAGGCGCTGATTATCGGTGGTGCCTTTGATCTTATTTTCGATTATCGTCAACTGCGTACTCCAAAATTGGAGTGACAGGAGGAAAAACAATGCCGCAGGGACCTTCATTTTGGTTTGATACCCGTATCTACTTGGCCGTAACTGCTGCGTTAGTGCTGCTTATCAGCTACTATAATCCTTATGCGGCCGCGTTAGGCGCGGTGTTATTGTATGTGCTATATCTATATGGGCGGGAACGTTATACAGTCAGACAGCGAGAAGTAAAAACTTACCTGGAAACCATGGGGCGCTGTGTGGACACTGCTGCCGCCCAGGTTTTTAATAAATTGCCGTTAGCTATTGTAATTATTGACGACCAAGGGCTTATTCACTGGCGTAATAATGTGCTGGTAGAATGGCTGACAGAACCGGTAGAACTCGGTCAGTCCTTGGTAAAAATCTGGCCAACATTGCCGCTAGATAAAATTGTGGGTAAAGAAGGGCAGACCAAGTTTGCAGCAGGCGCGCGTTATTATGAGATTATTTACCGTGTAGCTGAGGAAACAGAACTTACTGTGCTTTATCTGTCAGATGTTACTGAATTTGAAGTTGATAAGGAAGCCAGTAGTCGAAGTCAGACCGTCTTAGCCTATATTCAGATTGATAACTATAGTGATGCGTTAACAGGGTTAACTGAGAGTCAGCGTACCGCTATCTTAGGTGAGGTTAACCGAATGTTGGCAGAGTGGATGACTGAACTGGATGGTCATCTTAAAAAGTATAACGAAGATACGTATATCGCTATTGTGACCCGCTATGCACTTGAGCACCTTATGACTGGTGATAAGTTTGAGATTTTGGACAGAATTCGTGGCATACAGGCCGGTAATAAAATTCCAGTGACCTTAAGTATTGGCGCGGCAACCGGGGAAAACTCGATGGCTGAACTGGGCCAGCGGGCACAAAGCGGGCTGGATTTGGCTTTGAGCCGTGGTGGTGATCAGACGGCTGTCAATATTAGTGGGAAGGTACATTTTTTTGGTGGTAAAGCCAAAGCGGTTGAAAAAAAGGCCATACCGGTGAGGACTTTGATAGCCTAGGGGCAGCATTAGGTGTTGCCAAAATGGTTCGCCATATGGGTAAACAAGTAAAAATTGTTGTTAGCCAACCAGGGATGGCTGTTGACAAATTATCTGAACTGCTACTTGACTATGAGGAATATCGGGAACTATTCATATCGCCGATGCAGGCTGGTCTTTTAGTTAATCCGAGAGCATTGGTGTTTGTTGTTGATACCCATCGCCCGGAGCTGGCGGCAGCGCCGGATGTCTTGGCCAGAGCGGAGCGGACGGTGATCATTGATCATCATCGCCGGGCT
>JAGGAA010000013.1 GCA_017889675.1 Bacillota bacterium
AATTCAACAGTATCTCCGACAGCTTTGCCTGGTACGGGAATAATCCGTACAGCCGTTGTCTTGTTATTAATCATGCCAATGGCCGCCTCGTCGGCAATAATGGCTGATATGGTCGCTGCCGAAGTATCTCCAGGAATAGCAATCATATCAAGACCAACAGAGCATACACAGGTCATCGCCTCTAATTTCTCCAAAGACAAGCTGCCACACTCGATAGCGGCAATCATGCCAGCGTCTTCGCTGACTGGGATAAAGGCTCCGCTAAGACCACCTACATGGGAAGAAGCCATCAGGCCGCCTTTTTTAACAGCATCATTTAAAAGTGCTAGGGCTGCCGTTGTACCTGGGGCACCACAACTTTCCAGGCCCATTTCTTCCAGGATATGCGCTACACTGTCACCAACCGCCGGTGTCGGCGCCAGCGATAAATCGATAATGCCAAAAGGATAACCAAGCCGCCGTGAGGCTTCCTGGGCCACCAATTGACCAACACGGGTAATTTTAAATGCCGTGCGTTTTATCGTTTCGGCCACAGTGCTAAAATCCCGTCCGCGTACATCTTCCAGTGCCCGTTTAACAACACCAGGACCACTTACGCCTACATGGATAGTAACTTCAGGTTCACCAACTCCGTGGAAAGCGCCAGCCATAAAGGGGTTGTCCTCAGGCACGTTAGCAAATACCACCAGTTTAGCACAACCGAGTGCATCCCGGTCTTTGGTCCGTTCAGCGGTAAGCTTGATAATCTCGCCCATTTCCCGGACACAGTCCATATTAATACCAGCTTTGGTTGAGGCCAAATTGACTGATGAACATACCCGTTCTGTTACCGCCAACGCCTCGGGAATAGAGCTAATCAGTATGCGGTCCCCGTTGGTATAGCCTTTTTGAACAAGCGCCGTGAAACCGCCAATAAAGTTTACTCCCACTTCCTTGGCCGCAGCATCCAGTGCCTGTGCCACTGCAACATAGCTATCTGTATGGCAGCTTTCGGCAGCAATCGCAATCGGCGTTACCGAAATACGTTTGTTAATAATCGGTATGCCGTATTCAGCTTCGATATCTTCCCCTGTCTTAACTAATTTCTCAGCAGTACGGGTAATCTTGTCATAGATATTCTGACAAAATATTTTAGTATCCGGGTGCCCGCAATCGCGCAGACTGATCCCCATAGTGATTGTCCGGATATCAAGCTTATTTTCTTCAATCATACGGTTGGTTTCATTGACGTCCTTCATTGTGAACATGTGTATATTCCTCCAAGCTTAAGACTGAGTAGCGTGGTTATACGCGGTGCATTACATTGAATATATCCTCATGCTGCACTTTAATATCAAGGCCCATGGCAGTGCCCTTTTCTCCTAGCAGTTGGCCTAAATCCTTCAGACTGATAATAGCTTGCGACATATTAACCAGCATGACCATGTTAAAGAAGCCTTCCAGGATATTCTGGTTAATATTAAGAATGTTAATATTATTCTCTGCTAAAATGTTACTGATCATGGCAATAATACCGACCCTATCTTGTCCAACAATTGTTATGACAGTTTTCATAGTATCACACTCCAAATTTTGTATTATCTATTTAATGGTATGATAATATTATACTCATTTTCAGGAAAAAACCAAGTATATGTACAGAAAAAACACCTGTCGCCCAAGACAGGTATCAAATTGTTCGTACTTTACTTATAAAACTTTCATCTATCACCGCGTTTGTGTAGCAAATATTCGTATGCTACCATCGCGGCCTTGGCGCCGTCGCCGGCTGCGATGACAATCTGCTTATCAGGACCGTTGGTCACATCACCAGCAGCAAACAAACCCGGAATATGGGTACGGGTACGACAGTCGGTAACCACTTCCCGGTATTTATTAAAAGTAAGTATTCCCTTACAGAATTCCGAGTTAGGCAATAAACCAATTTCGACAAAAACCCCTTGTACAGCTAACTCAGTTTGTTCTTTTGTTTCATTGTTGATGATAATCAGCGTTTCTACTGCCTGCGCTCCCTTGACTTCAGTTGTCGTATAACCGATGAATTCAATAACCGGCTGCGCAAGTTCTTTGAGTTTTTCAATAACAATAGGCTCGGCAGTATAGTCAGTTAAGGATATAAGATAAACCTTGGCAGCCACACCACTGACTTCGATAGCCGCTTGTAAGGCCGAATTGCCGCCGCCAATAATAGCTACATTTTTATCCGCAAACAGCGGCCCATCACAGGTAGCGCAATAACTGACGCCTCTGCCGGTAAATTCCGCCTCCCCTGGCACTTCCAAGCAGCGTGGCCGTTTGCCTGAAGCAATAATAACGGCTTGAGCCTGATACTCGCCGCCATCACTTATTACGCTAAAGGTTCCATCTGCATTATGAGCTAAACTAGTAACCTCCTCATATTTTATTTCGATAGGAAACTGTCTTACCTGCTCATCAAATTTTTCCATAAGCTCGGGCCCGGAAATAAATTGATAACCCATATAATTCTCAATGTCCATAGTCCACATCGGCTGACCGCCAAATTCTTTAGTCAGCATGATTGCCTTCAATCTTTTACGCGCCGTGTACACGGCTGCTGTCATGCCAGCGGGGCCTCCACCAATAATAATCAAATCATACAAAGCTATCACCCTCACACTAGTATTTAGCTGTATTAGTGAGGACTATATAATGTATAGTCACCGTTTATTGTTCCTATAAAAATTATATGTGAGAGCTTCCTGGTTTGCTACCATTCTCCCGGCAGTGACATCGGCGACAAACAGCGTATGAGTACCAACATCCAGCGTTTTGTCCGGCAATATACTTGCTTCAATATACGCAAGACAATTTTTTAAAATAGCACAGCCATTTTTCCCGGAAACATACTCCACACCCGCAAATTTATCGGTAGTACGTCCCGACTGATAGCCAAACCGCCGGACGTCTTCCACTTGACTGGTGGTTAGTATCGATACTGCAAATACACCGCTATCCATAAGATACTCATGCGTGAGATTATTTTTATTAAGACATATTGATACACGCAAAGGACTGCTTGTTAATTGAAACAGAGTATTACAGCATTGCCCATTACTATTATTATTTTTAATAGAAGTAACAACATATAGGCCATAGCTTATTTTATCTACAGCCGCGTTAGTCGTATCAAGTCCCGCCGCCTGCACAGCCTCTGCTGTCAGTTCCATAACTTCATCTAGCAATAAAACAAATTGTTCAGCGCCAACGCCGCAGAGGGGACACTTATCAGGCGGTGTATCACCGGTATGAATATACTCACATACTGTACATTTCCAGCGCTTCCCTGTCTGCTTTGACTCAGCCTTGTCTGTGTAGATAGTAAATTCCACCTGACCAACACCACATACCGGGCATTCAGTTGGCGGCTCTTTCCCCTCATGTATGTATCCGCACACATTACAACGCCAGTTATTCATTGGTTTTTCCACCCCTATCTAAAAATTGCGAAAATAATTATCCTTCGTTTGTTATTTTCATTCTATCTTGCGTATTTGTCAATAATTTGTTAGTATTTTTTTAAAGCAATTCAAGAAAGTGGGGAAATAAACTATGATAACGCCTGAGCTACTCGCCAGAATAAATGCTTTGGCCAAAAAAAGCCGTGAAACAGGTCTTACTGACAACGAACGCTCTGAACAAGCTGAGCTTCGCCGCCGTTATCTTGACAATATAAGAACACAGGTAAAAGCGCAGCTTGACTGTATCGAAATTGTCGATCATGATGAAAACTGTAATTGTGGCTGTCATAAACAGCATTAATAGATAACGCCGGAGCTATTTCCTCCGGCGTTATCTATTAAAATATTATTTTATATCTTGAAAAGTTTCACAATCCGTATCTGCTGTTTTGGAAGCATTGGGGCCGGCTACATGAATGTGTTCGGCGTTGCAATAGTTGCCATTATCCCAAAACTTACAGTTATTAACAAAACATTCTACAGCTGGCGTGATTTGTGTACCTTCCAGAAAGGCGGCAGATACAGTACCACCAATATTGGCATTATGGAAAGCTCCAACCATATCACCCATTGTTTTCCGGTGATGAAAAGCCTTGCACAAGGTATCCTGTGGCTTACCTGAAACTCCTTTGCCTTCATCATTATAGACACTAATTTTTGCGGCCATACACTGCTCGCCAGGCATATAGTGGGTACATTGATCAACACTACATTTAACCATAGGATTTGACATATAGTTCACTCCTTTATTTTTTTATAGTATTAATCTGTTTTTCATCTTTTATGCTCATTACATTGTCACAAATGCTACAGCTGACCTAGTATCATATTGACACACCGGACAGTATAGTAGGTGTAAACAATAGTTTTCTGATTGAAAAGGTAAATCTTGCGTATCCATATACGGACTGTAAGGTCCCATATAAGCGCTGACAGCACCACCATCAACCAGCGAGGCACCACATCGGGGACACTTTTCTGTAATTAGCTGCAAGACATTACACAGCGGACAAACTTTTTCCATCTGTTCCACCTCATTGCATTATAATCTTGGTTAGTTTGTGCCTGCCGATTATGATTTATGAATACTACCTGTAAAGAATTACACACACTATTATATATATAACGTCAAAATATATAGCAACAAAAAATAATTATATTGGATAGGTGATACATATGCCCCCAACTAACCCTCCTGACCTTAATATTCGTCCAAGAATTCTATACCAAGTTGCCAAAGCTGCCTGGGAAGGAGAATTGTTCGAACGTAAAGAAGAAATATGCCATTTATTACAGCGAGAATTTGAAGATAAAGCTACCCGCCGCCTTGTTGCCAATCAGATTCGTATTGCAATGGGATTGGAGCCTACTAATTCTGAAGAAGTCATCAATGAATATGATGAAGAGGCGCTCATGGGTATGGGCAGCGAGCCTGTGGTTATTGCTAATCCAGAAGCTTGCGAAAATTGTCAAGGTTCCACCTGTGAAAAAGCCTGCCCGCTTGGCGCTATTACCCGCGACGAACTGGGACGACCCTCTATTGACAGAACCAAATGTGTGAATGACGGTTATTGTATTAGTGCTTGTGAATTTGGCGCCTTGGCCGACAAATCCCAATTTGTCCCACTCATTAAGCTACTTCGTCAAAACACGCATAAAGTGTATGCCTCAGTGGCTCCCGCTTTTGCCGGTCAGTTTGGTGCTGAAGTAACCGCAGGTAAACTGCGCAGTGCTTTATTAAAATTAGGCTTTCATGAGATGGTAGAAACAGCATTATATGCTGACCTTATTACCATAAAAGAAGCCTTTGAGTATGATGAACACGTCAAAGACGAACATGACTTTTTGATTACCAGTTGCTGCTGCCCTATCTGGATTAAATTAATCGAAAATAAATTTCCTGATTTAATGGGCAACATATCACCCTCGGTATCGCCAATGGTCGCTTCAGGACGGGTAATTAAAGAGCTTGAGCCTGATGCTAAAGTAGTTTTCATTGGACCTTGTGTTGCTAAAAAGTCTGAGGCACAATTACCTGAGCTCAAAGGCGCTATCGACTTTGTTTTGACCTTTCAGGAGCTTAAAACCATCTTTGAAGCAGCAGCTATCAATCTGGAAGAAGAGCCAGATGAAGAAAATCCATTAGCCTCCTGGGGTGGTCGAATCTATGCCCGTACAGGCGGCGTCAGCGCCGCGGTAGACACTACGCTGGAGAAATTAATTCCCCGCCGGGCCGAAATGTTTAAACCAATTAAGGTGGACGGTATTCCTGACTGCACAAAACTATTGGAAGAAATAAGAGCAGGTAAACGAGAATTCAACTTTATTGAAGGTATGGCTTGTAAAGGTGGTTGCGTAGGCGGACCAGGACGGCTTCTTCCCCCTGAAGAAGGAACCAAACATGTAAATGACTATGGAAATGCGGCACCTGCCCATACCCCAGTCGAAAATCCCCAAATATACTCTATTCTGACCAAGCTTGGTCATTATAATGGTATGCCTACAATGACTGGCACCGGTAAAATGTCCTCCATTCTTACCCGAAAACTCGGCTCTAACCCCCAAAAATAAGTCGTTTTGTGACTTTTGTGTCATGTATACAATATTTTTTTTGAAATAACACTGGTAAAAATGTTAATAACCGACTAAAATTTAAGTATTCACGCATTCATTACCATATATTTTAATAAAATAAGGGGGATTTGCATGACTACAAGTAATCCTGTAAAAATAACAGAAACTGTCCTGCGCGATGGGCATCAGTCATTGACGGCTACACGGATGCGCACTTCAGACATGCTGCCTGTTTTGGAGCAGCTTGACGAAATTGGCTATTTCTCGATTGAGGCTTGGGGCGGCGCTACCTTTGACAGCTGTCTCCGCTTCTTAAATGAAGATCCATGGGAGCGTCTACGTACGCTTAAAAAGTATTTGAAAAAAACCCCCATTCAAATGCTTTTACGCGGCCAAAATGTGCTTGGCTATAATCACTATGCCGACGATGTTGTGCGCGAGTTTGTTAATCGTGCTGTTGCCAATGGTGTAGGCGTAATTCGCATTTTTGATGCACTTAATGATGTCCGCAATATGGAAGTATCTATGCGAGCTGCCAAAGCAGCTGGTGCGCACGTACAAGGCGCTCTTGTCTACACTATCAGCCCTTATCATAATAATGAGTCTTTCCTCAAGGTAGCTAAAGACCTTGTTAGTATAGGCACTGATTCTATCTGTATCAAGGATATGGCCGGTTTACTCGCTCCCTACAAAGCGTATGAGCTCATTAAGACTCTTAAAGCAGAAATTAATGTGCCAATTCAACTTCACACTCACTATACCAGTGGCATGGCTTCCATGACCTATTTAAAAGCTATTGAGGCCGGTGTTGACATTATTGACTGTGCACTGTCACCATTTGCCCTTGCCTCCTCCCAACCGGCTACTGAAGCCATGATTGCCACACTAGAGGGCAATGAGCGCGATACCGGTCTAAGCAAAGAAAAGCTTTACCCGATTGCTGACCATTTTAGAGGTATAAAAAAACAACTTGCTGAAACCTTCCATCTTAATACAAATATTGAAATTGATACCAAGGTGTTATCCTTCCAAATCCCCGGCGGCATGCTGTCTAATCTTTTAAACCAGATGAAAGAACAAGGCATGGCTGATAAATTCCCTGAACTCATCGAAGAAATGCCTAAAGTACGGGCCGAGTTAGGGTATCCACCGCTGGTTACGCCGACAAGCCAAATTGTTGGTTCGATGGCCGCTTTTAACGTTATGCTAGGTCGCTATAAGGTTGTGCCGCGAGAAGTCAAAGATCTGGCCCGTGGCAAATATGGCCGCACCCCGGCCCCCATTGATCCTGAATTTTTACGCTCGCTTATTGGTGATGATGAGCTTATTACCCACCGTCCGGCTGATGACATTCAGCCGCAAATGACTGCTCTTCGCCAGGAATTAGCTGAAAAAGGCTACCCGAATGCTTCCACCGAAGATGTACTGTCTTATGCCGTTTTCCCTGATGTAGCACTTAAATTCTTTGAAACCAACAGATAATAGTGCTCATAGAAAAAGACCCTGCCGTTCAAATATGTACGGACAGGGTCTTTTCCATTTTACTATTTTTCAAAACAAGATTTACCGATAAACTCGCGCAGTATAGAATTATGTGGAATTTCATCATCTTCCACCGAATCAAAGTACTCCAGAAAATTCAGCAACCTCCGGGCTTCAGAATACTCCGGTTCTTGGCTGGTAATCTTTTGCAACAGAGGCTCAGCATATTTTTTAAGTACCGCCAGCTCATAAATAAGAGCTGAATTAAACATAAGATCAGCTTGTTCCTGAAAAGGAAAAATATTACGTTCCTCACCACGGCGCACCGAATTCCACATATTAAGCGTCATCAGCGCGTCATGGGAGCGAAATTCACTGTCACGAACAATTCTACGAATAAGACGGGCATCGGTTGTCGGGATACGGTTATGACTGTCGATGGATAATTGCGTTAACGCACTGATATATATCTTTATTTTACAGTGGCGGGGAACAGCGCTTGTTAAGCGTTCATTTAAGCCATGAATACCTTCGATAATTAGCGGCTGACCTTTATCCACTTTAATCTGGTGTCCCCGGTACTCCCGCTTACCGGTCTTAAAGTTGAAGGTCGGCATCTCCACTTCTTCGCCGGCTAAAATCCGGGCCAGGTGGGAGTTAAATAATTCCAAGTCAATAGCTTCAATCGCCTCAAAATCAAAATCCCCGTTTTCATCAAGCGGTGTCTTCTCTCGATCGACAAAATAATCATCCAAGGAAATAGGTACAGGCCACACACCGTTAACCCGCAACTGAATATTAAGCCGTTGAGCAAAGGTTGTTTTGCCAGAGGAGGACGGTCCTGCCACTAATATTACTCGCACCTCATTACGATGGGAAGCTACAAAATCGGCCATCTGGGCAAGTTTTTTCTCATGCAATGCTTCAGCTACCCGGATAATATCATGAATCTTCCCCGTTTTTGTGCACTCATTAAGGGTAGCCACATATCCGCATCGCAAAATATTGCCCCACTCCGCAGCTTCTTTAAATACCTTAAATAATTTGGGATTCTCATTAAACGGGGACAATTTATCAGGATTTTCTTTCTCGGGTAGCCGCAAAATAATTCCCGGAGGATAATTTTTGAGCTCAAACACCTTCAAATAGCCGGTAGATGGCGTCATTGTCCCATATAAATAGTCATAAATTTGTCCACAATAGTAAATATTCACCTTTTCTCTATCAAGCTGTTCTAGCAGACTGACCTTCTCTTTGCGTCCAGCTGCCTTAAATAGTTCTATTGCCTCAGTTTTAAGCAGTGTTTTACGGACAATCGGACGATCTTCAACAATAATTTGCCTCATCTGCTTTTCAAGTTGAGCAATATCCTCAGGTGTTACATCCCGTCCATGATGCAGCTCACAGTATAAGCCTTTGCTCAAAGAATGTTCGACTGTTACCTCACAACCTGGAAACAATTCCTGCGCAGCAGCAATCATAACCAGCGTCATACTACGCTGATAAACCTTCATCCCGGTACTGGTACGAAGATCGATAAAGTCTATCATACTATCCTGTTCTAACACAATTTGCAAATCTTTAATTTCATTGTTCACTTTAGCAGCCACGACCGGTGTTGTGTACCTGTGTGCAGCATCCCGACTAAGTTCCAGCAGCGTGACGCCTTTGGCATACTCACCAGTACGGCCATTAGAAAATGTAATGCAAATTTGCTCTGACACCCAAAAGGCCCCCCATCAGTGTACTTTCTTTACCACTATATTAATTACTTCAACGATATTCCCCTAATTTCCTGCTATATACATTCTTTCTACGGTGAACAATAACAAAGGCGTATATTCGAATCCTTGCGGATAAGGATTCGAATATACGCCTAGTTCATGATTTCATAAAGTTCATGCTAACTCAATACTTTGGCACTGACAAAACTCACTTGGACGAAAAGCAGGTCTGGCTACTTGTCTGCCTTTCTCTAAAAAAAGGAATTGATCGCCTAACGCTTTTGCTTCTGCAATATCATGGGTTACAAGAACAAATGGAATCTTCCAGATTCCTTGAATCTTCTTTAATTCTGCCTGCAGTTCCAGCCGGGTATCACTATCAAGCGCCGATAAAGGCTCATCCAGCAATAAAATAGCCGGCTCTGCCATCAATGCGCGCGCCAGAGCCACACGCTGCTTCTCGCCTCCTGATAACCTATTAATAAACCGCGTTGTCAGATGTTCAATATGCAATAGCCCCAGCAATCTCTCATAGAGCTCTTTTGCCTTATTATCATTTTGTTTAACACCATACCATATGTTTTTTCTTACATTCATATGGGGGAACAAGGCAAATTCCTGAAACATATATCCCACATGCCGAAATTGCGGTGGCACAAATGTTCTTGCTGTGGAAGAAAACAAAACGCGTTCATTATGAATAATGGTTCCTGTATCTGGCCGTAAAAGACCAGCAATTGCACGCAAAATAGTTGTCTTACCTGCCCCCGAAGGGCCCAACAAAACCAAAATATTATTTTCAACAGTAAACTGAATGTCTATCGTAAAATCTGCTAATTGTTTCTTCATCATTACTTGCAGCATTTAGAACACTCCTTTTACTGATGATTTCCCGCAGCGTTTTTTAGACCAAATATTAAGCCCAAAAATGAGGAAAAAAGTTATGCCACTAATCATTAGGACATAAGCACCAGCCAATGTTAAATCATTCGCTTCTGCCGCGAAATAGATAGCTAGTGGAATCGTTTGTGTCTTACCAGGGATATTGCCGGCCACCATAATAGTGGCGCCAAACTCCCCTAGTGCCCGGGCAAAGGACAATACCAAGCCTGCTACCAAACCTGACCAGGATAACGGCATGGTTATTGTCCAAAAAACTCGCCAAGAGCCAGATCCTAGCGTTCTAGCGGCATCCTCAAGGTTACTGTCTACCCCTTCGAAAGCTGCTTTGGCACTATGATACATTAACGGAAATGCAACTACCGTAGCAGCTAGCACCGCCGCATAAGGAGTAAAAATAATTTGAGTATGTAAACTTTCCGACAAAAACTGCCCTATCGGCCCTTGCTTTCCAATTAAAACCAGCAATACAAAACCAGTTACGACAGGCGGTAATACTAATGGTAATGCAAATAACGCCTCCAGAGCGCTCTTGCCAGGAAATTCAAAGCTTCGCATGCTATAAGCGGCAGCAACGCCAAAGATAAATACAAAAATTAGTGAGCTAAGTGCAACCTTGAGCGATAGTAAGACTGGCTGCCATTCCATCACGATATCACCTGCTTTATTGGTTTAACACCTATTTCCCCATGACAAAGCCATGTTTTTCAAATATAGCTTTGCTGTCGGCACTAAAGAGATACTCAACAAAAGCTTCGGCAGCTTCTTGCTGTTTGGTACCGGTGGTCAGGGCAATTGGATAAACGATAGGTTGATGACTGCCTTCTGGAGCAACAGCAGCAATTTTTACTTTGTCACTGGAAATAGCATCGGTTTTATACACAATCCCAGCCTCGACATTACCTGTTTCTGTATATGCCAACACAGTGCGTACATCTTTGGCATATACGGCTCGTTCTTTTAGTTTATCCCAAAGCCCGAGTTTCTGTAATACCTGCTCCGCATATTGCCCGGCAGGCACCGTGGCGGTCTCGCCAAGCGCAATTTTCTGCACAGAATCCTGGGTTAAGTCTTCATATTTGGTTATGTTCAGTTTTGTTTCCTTAGGCACAACTACAACTAATTTATTTTCGACCAAGTTTTTACGGGTGCCTTTGTTTATTAGATTTTTAGCTTCCAGTTCATTCATTTGCTTAGGAGCGGCCGAAATGAAAATATCTGCAGGTGCACCCTGCTCGATTTGTTTCTGCAAAGCGCCAGAAGCCCCAAGATTATAGACAAGTTTAATATTGGGGTTTTTCGCCTGATAATCCTTTTGAATTTCTGCAAGTGCATCCTTTAGACTCACCGCAGCCGAGACATTAATTTCTACCGTCTGCGCTTGTTGCGCCGCTGGCGGAGCTTTCTTTTCGCCACCGCAACCAACCAAACTAAAAACAGCAGCTACTAACAGGGCCAAAATAACAAATACTCTGGTGTTCATCTTTTTCATATTTTCTTCCCCCTTTTTTAATATAAGCTTAACCAAGCAAATATAAACTAACAAAAACAAACATAATCTCTATGGTGTTATTATAATATTTGTTGTATGATATTGGCAAGAGCTTGCCAATAATTTATTACAACTTTTTTTATAGAGGTGCATACTATGAATGACACAACGTCCTACACCCCCACCGAGGTCGCCAAAATCCTGAAAATATCCCGCTTCACTGTTTACGAAATGATTAAGCGCGGTGATCTTGCAGCCTATCACATTGGCCGCAAAGTCCGCGTTGAAGCACCGGATTTAGAAGTCTATATCCAAAGATCAAAGAAAAATAACCTTACCAAGCAAACCTCTGCACAACCATCAATAGATGTCCCCGCTGCTGAACCAGACAGTTTAATCATCTGCGGGCAAGATATTATGCTTGATATTCTGACACGGCACCTTGAAAAAATTCTTCCCAACATCCGCTGTTTGCGTAATTACGCAGGCAGCATTGATGGCTTGTTAGCTCTTTACCGCGGGACTGCTAATGTCGCTACTGCCCATTTATGGGATAGCGATACCGACACATACAATACTCCTTATGTACGCCGGTTTTTACCAGGCCATCGAACGCTGGTCTACAACCTTGCCTATCGTAACACTGGTTTCTATGTTGCTAAAGGCAATCCCAAAAATATTAGCACTTGGCAGGACTTAACCCGGTCTGACATAACACTTATCAACCGGGAACGAGGCTCTGGTGCAAGGGTGTTACTCGACGAAATGCTTCACGTTCTTGACACTGATTATCGTCAGATCAAGGGCTACTCCTGCGAAGAAATGAGCCATTTGGCAGTCGCAAGTTGTGTTGCCAGAGGCGAAGCCGATGTAGGTATCGGCATTGAGAAAGCCGCCCTGCAAGTAAGTGATATTGATTTTATTTTTCAAAAAAAAGAGCGTTATGACATTGTTTTCCGCAAGGAAGATGCCGAAAAACCACATTTCGAAGCTTTGTTAAATGTTATTCGTTCTGATATATTTCGTAATGAAGTGGGCGGTATGGGCGGTTATGATCTATCCAAGACTGGTCAACTTATGGGAAATAACTAGAGAAATTGCGGACATCTTTCTCCCCTTCATACTGGGAAAAGATGCCCGCATAAAATTTTCTCCAGTTTTATATCCACTTTATATTCTTACCGTAACATCTTGAATAGTCGGTAAGCAATTAACGGGATTGGCGCTCTTCTTACCGCCATCCGCATGCCGATTAAAACAAGGAACATTCCTCCCAAAACATGCACAAGCCAAAAACCAATGCGAGGAAATTCAAGCGTAGTGTCATCAAATACGTTGCGATGATAGTAATTCATGAGCATCGACCTCCTTTTAAAATAGTATTTCCCGCACCTTAGTGATCAAACAATGGTAAAATTTAATTTTATGAAGTATTCGAAATGACAGATAAGAAAACCGCTAGCCGGCCTTTTAATCTTCAGCCAAAAAATAGTAATGCTCTAGTCCACGATACCGTTATTTCTTTGCGTACTTTGAATACTTTGCGGTAACAATCCTTAAAATGGGATGGGCTTGGCTTTTGGCTAGTTCCTTGGATTTGCACACATCAGATATTTGATCAATCGAATACAAGGTGAGGGCCTTTTACTTTTGGCATTGCCCCAAAAGTAACAAAAGGTCTAGGCCCCAATGCCCCATAGGGTATAGGCGTTCAATCCAGGGAAAGTTATACTTTCCATCTGGAAAATGAAAAGCGAGATGGAGTCATCTCGCTTTCTTACTTGATTAAAATTACTTTTTATCCACAACAGCCATGGCCTGAGCCATCTTAGCAGCCATACCCTTAATTTTAAATGACGGCACCGCACATACAGCAATACGAATACCTTTAGCAAGTGGTACAGCAAAGATATGGTCTTCATGCAGCATATTGCACACAGCATCAGGATCTTTAGCCGGGACGGACAGGAAGAACCCTGCAATATATGGCAACATTTGAAGATTAGCCGCTTTGGCCTCACTAACAAAGATGTTCGCACGATCACGGATAAGGTTGTAGTATTCATTACGTTCCTTTTCCACTTGTGCCAGTACGTTTTTATCGTTATAGATTGTCGCTAAAAGCCGCATACAAGCACGGTTGATATTAGACCAGGTAGCCCGACTGGTAAACTGGTTAATGTCGGCAAATTCCTGTACAACATCCTTGCTTTGGGAAATACCAATCATAGCACCAGTACGCTGTCCATACATGGT
>JAGGAA010000144.1 GCA_017889675.1 Bacillota bacterium
TAGTATTCAGCGATTTCCTGCGATGTCAGCTCGAAAGTCTCTTTTGCAATGGGGTGCAAATAGCCCTTGAGTGACAGTTCATCGACGTTGAACTGTCCAATGTAGCGAGTAATCAGAACGATATGCAGGCCGGGAATATTGTACATGGCCACCCGTTCGATCAGACGGTCGATCTCACGGCTTTCAATCAGGTGATAGTCGTCAATGACGAGGAAAGTTTCAGCAGAAACTGTAACATCAGCGATGATCCGCACAGCTTCGTGCAGCAAAACGTTGTCATGGGGAAAGCCAAGCTCTAACAACCTTTGTGAAGCGTCTTCATCGATTGCCGCAAACAAGCGGCTAAAGTTCTGCCAAAAACTACCCAACGAAGTATCGAAGACTGTCTGCCACAATACAAGAACATCGCTATGGTTGAGAAACTCCCGGACGGCAGTAGTTTTACCATAACCCATCGGAGCATCAACGAAGGTAAGCGGACGTTCGAAGAATCCCTGCATGGCTTGGGTGATTCGAGTAGAAAAATATAAGCTTTTTGTGTTGTATTGCCTTACCTTTGGCATGGGGACACCATCCTAAATATTGCGAACGTTTTCGTCACATTTTTATAAAATCAATTTTAAATAAATATTCCCATAAAGATACAAAAGCTAATCGTGGTTTTGCCTTTGTGCTTGCCGGAGCTGTTTTCCCGCAAACTCAAGCCCGCCATCTTTAGGATTTGACGCGGATCCTGCCGAGCAGTGTTTCCACCCGATATTCATCTTTTATAGCGATGCTCTGAATTAGGCTCACGTCTTTTCCTCCTCAAATAAAAAATTCTCTATACAAAATTAATTGTATAGAGAATTTTTTTCGATTCAGACTACCCACCGGGTAGTCTTTTCAAACTTTTTTTACTGGGTGAGGTTATCCAAACCCTGTTTGAGCAACGCTCTTGAATTAATACCCAGCTTTTCAAAAACGCTTTTTAGCGCCATTTTGACGGTGTTTTCCGAAATATACAGCCGCGCGCCGATTCCTTTGTTGGTTATCCCTACTGCCGCCAGTTGTGCTATTTCCTGTTCCCGTTCGGTGAGCTTGGTTTTTTCCCCGGAGCAATACTCCTGGACAATTTGTGCCGCTTTTTCATAGGCAGCATAAAGCTCCAGTATACTGGCAAGGTCCTCGCGGCAATAGCCTTCGCTCAAAAATTTCTCCAGCAGCGGTTTGATGTAGTCGCCATTTTCCACGAAAGGCATGTAGACTTTATCCGGCAAGGCGATGACCAGGGCTTTTTTCAGATGGTCCAGTGCCTCGGCCTCCTTGAACAGCCTATGCTGGGCTGCCGCCAGGTAGATGTGGGTGTAAATTTGGCCCAGCAGGTTGGAAAATACTGTAGCGATACCGAAGAAGTACTCCTCGCTGCCGATGAGCTTCAGATATTCTCCACCGACGAGCAGCGCCCGTCCGTAGAAGATGTTGAAAGCGCCAAATCCGGGGAAGCCCAGCCTGAGACTTTTGGGATCAGCGTCTGTCAGACTGGCTGGTATTTTGTCTTTTTGTTTGAGGGCGGCGTAAACACTGCCTTCGCAAATTTCCACCAGGTGGATAAGCTGGTAGTCTTTTTTATTGGTCATTTCTTCGCGCATTTTCTGCAGGAGTTCAAACACCCGACCACCGTCACCTTGCATAAAGGCAAGGCGTATTAGAAGATAATCGGCGCAGAAGGCTATATTGGGCTGGTTGGCTTCTTGCGCCTTATACATTGCTTTGTAGGCGGCGATTTCGGCTCCGGCCAAGTTACCCATGTTAAACAGGCGTTCGCCTTCCATGATATATTCGCCGCCGCTGCCGTGCCCGCCAGTCAGACGGTTGTAACTGGGCATATGTTCTATCAGGTCGCGGGCGTGTTCAGCCAGCCGGCCACTTTCCCGGTAATAGAGATAAAGAACGGACTGCGACCCGAAGGTCCAGTTAAGTTTGGGGTCATAGATGGCTGTAGGTTGACCAATAAGCGTCCAAGACTTTGCATAATGATCCGCCATTTTTTTGATATCGTTGTAGGCAGTGAACCCCAGCATGAGTTCGAATTCTCCCAGCAGCCGGTTGCGCAGTTCGGCTTTTAGTCCCGTGTCAGCTTGAATATGGCTGATGAAGTCGCCGCACGTTTTGCCAAACAGCGCCGTTTCGTTATGGACGAATAAATGCAACAGGTATTTGAGCACGGCGTAATGATGCCGGGCCTTGATTTGGGGCGGACATTCGGCCATATACTTTTTCAGCACTTCTTTTTTTACGGCAGTAAAATCGTGTGATCGGTCTTCTTCCAGCGCCAGCAGGAGATGGTCAAAATCGTCGCAGTTGTAATAATAGCGCATGGCGGCGAAATAATCGCCGTTCTTTTCGAGCCATCCGGCCATTTTTCGGTAGAGGGCCTGATGGTAGCCGCTATCTTGTCCGGCCAGCGTCTCCCGCAAAAAGCCGGTCAGGATGCTGTGGGCGAAATAGGTTTTGCTCCGGCGGTCATAGTTTACGAAAGCGTTTTGGCTCGTGACTTCGGCGAGCAGTTCGTCAGTATTTTCTTTGTCCCACATGCAGGCGGCTTGTTCCTGGGTAAAGCTGTCGAATATAGACAGGGTAAGGAGAAATTCTTTCGTTTCGGCAGCAAGCGGCTCATATACCGCTTTTCCGATCAGTTTATAGATGTTGTTTTCCAGCGAATAGCTGCCCTCGGCGACGAATTCCAACAGAAAGAGGTAAAGAGCACTGATCCAGCCTTCTGTCAAGGCGTACAATCGCTCGGTTTCGCCGGCGCTGAGGCTGATGCCACAGGTCTTGTAGTATTCGGCGATTTCCGGTGGCGTCAGTTCGAAAGTCTCTTTGGTGATGGGGTGCAAATAGCCCTTGAGTGCTAGTTCATCGACATTTAACCGCCCGCTGCAGCGAGTGATCAGAACGATATGTAGGCCGGGTATGCCATACATGGCCACCCGTTCGATCAGACGGTCGATCTCACGGCTTTCAAGCAGGTGATAGTCGTCAATGACCAGGAAGGTACGGTCAGGAAATGTAACGTCAGCGACGACCCTCACAGCTTCTTTCAGCAAGACGCTGTCATGGGGAAAGCCAAGCTCCAGCAGACTTTGCGAAGAATCTTCATCGATTGCCGCGAACAGGCGACTAAAATCCTGCCAAAAACTGTCCGTCGAAGTATCGAAGACCGTCTGCCACAATACAAGATCGTCACTTTTGTTGAGAAATTCTCTGACGGCGGTAGTTTTGCCGTAACCCATCGGAGCATCAACGAAGGTGAGCGGACGTTCGAAGAATCCCTTCATGGCTTCGTTAATTCGAGAAGAGAAATATAATCTTTTCGTGTTGTATTGCCTTGCTTTTGCCATTGGTGCACCGTCCTAAATGTTGCGAGCGCTTCCGTCACGTTTTTATAAAATATACCTTTGATAAATATTCCCAAAAAAACACAAAAATCCTGCCTAAAATATACCTATATTTTTAAGATTATCGTTAAATTTTTAACATTTTCCGAGTTGTTTGCAAAATCCCTTTGGAGACCTGCTTTCCTGTTACTTCAATTATTACTCCAGATTTTTATATTTTAATTCCGTCCTAATAAGAAGCGAGCTCCCATGATAAACTTAGCGAGTTATTTTCATAGGACTGAATTGCCATGTCAATTAATTGCTGCTCTTCACGGATCAATTTGTATGCTGCCATTCAAATTCGCAATATTATTCGCTACCAAGAGAATATTAGTCAAATTAGTGATCGGATCTAACGCAAGTTGTTTAAGAATCTCTTCTAATAATAGCATTGAAAAAACGACAACAGAGTTGCCAGTAGATATAGTCTCATTAGTCGAAGTTGCTATTCTTCTCGCTTTTCTTTCTAATTCTTCTAAGCACAAAACGTTAGAAGGATCTAGAACGTTGTGGGATTTCATGAAAGTACCCCTCCTTGATTTAGTATATTCACTAAATCTTCAATTGTCCCGTCACCTTAACCAGTCTAGATTAGCGCGAAAAACTGTTTTGTTATCGGCGGTTTTTGCGATAAGAAATTTTCTCTTTGTCGCTAATTTTGCCGCCATTAAATAATTGCCGCAGGACATATAGCGTTTCCGCAGAATTCATCTCAGCTTCATAGCCTAATTGCGCAAATTCATACCAAACGCTCGCTTGTACATCTGGCGAAAGATCTGATAGCTTACCAAATTCGGAAAAAATATTTTTAATCTCAGCACTATCCATCAAATCCATGATCTTTCTACCTTTTTCCAAACCAATCATAAAAAGAAAAACCGCTACTTTTTGTAGTGGATTTAACATTTAATTATCTCCCATTCGACTTCCTTAAACCCTACAAAAACCCTGTCGCCTGTAATCAAAATAGGCCGTTTGACGAGCATCCCGTCAGTTGCAAGCAGGGTCAGTTGCTCCAAATCAGACATGGTTGACAGCTTATCTTTAAGCCCCATAGACTTGTACAAAATCCCGCTTGTATTGAAGAATTTTCTAAGTGGAAGCCCACTTCTTATTTGCCATTCTTCAAGCTCAACTGCTGTCGGGTTTTGTTCCTTAATATGTCGCTGATCATAAACAATACCATTATCGTCCAACCATTTTTTTGCCTTTTGGCAAGTAGTACATTTGGGGTAGCATACAAAAGTAGTCATATCCACGTCTCCTCCTGACTATTGATCTCATTACTATAAAACCAAAAAACGAATAGGATCAACAGCAGTGCCATTTACTCTGACTTCATAATGAACATGTGGGCCTGTGCTTCTCCCAGTGCTCCCCATATAGGAAATTACTTGACCCTTTTTCACACTTTGACCAACGTTTACTGCTATGCGGGAATTGTGTCCATAAATAGTTTCTATACCATTACCATGTTCAATTTGAACGATATTACCATAGCCGCCAGACCAACCACTTTGTACAACCACACCATCAGCAGTAGCAAAAATGGGTGTACCCATACTGTTGGCAATATCAATTCCCGGATGTAATTCACTACCACCACCCCAAGGCGAATTACGCCAGCCAAAACCGGAAGTAACTTCTCCGCTAGTCGGCCAAATGGAGGGTGTAATTGCCAGCTTATCAATCTTCTTCGCCATTTTTCCAATGTCTTGAACCGGTTGGTTTTCGCTATACTGAATAGGTCGCAATTCAATAGATTCCGGCTCAGTTGTTGGAATACTGCTCGCACTAATTGTCTGGTGATAATTTGCAAAAACCACTACAAAAAATATGATAATTAAGCACATTAGTGACATCATCCATTTGACAGAAATAGCTGTCAAATACCTGCTGCCTACTTTTTGCTTACTATGTTCTTCGTTTGATATATGCATTACGGTATCTCCTTTAAGTAAAATATTGTAGACATGACATTTCATCAAAGTCGGGCAGTGAATACTACGCCCAACCACCAAGGGAACAACCTGTCCTTCTACATTATAACGGAATTTACTCCTTTTTACCATTTGCAAATTACATGAACATTATCGATCAAAAGACTATAATAAAACTAACACCTATAACTTTTTAATAAGTCATAGGTGTTTCCTTTGGAGCGGGTGAAGGGAATCGAACCCTCATAGCTAGCTTGGAAGGCTAGTGCTCTACCATTGAGCTACACCCGCGAATAAAAATGGCGACCCCGGCAGGATTCGAACCTGCGACCTTTTGATTCGTAGTCAAACGCTCTATCCAGCTGAGCTACGGAGTCACTAATTAGATTGATATATGATCATAAGATATATTCTCTTGCCAATTGATAGGCTTTACAGAGCTAAAACATACATTATTCGTGCCAATTACTTTTGACGCTTATAGCAACTTTTATATGTTATCATGTCTACTCAGTTATGTCAATTCTAATATTGAGTACCCTACTCACTCAATCTCATCAACAAAAGTGATAATGGTAGCAACATATTTATTAAACAACGTGTGTTTGCAGAAAAAAGCCATGGCCCATTGCTGCCGGTATTTTAGTACTACAAATTCAAAAGCCTTGGCAGCGTTTACTCATCTGCCAAGGCTTTCATCGTTTATTTTGTTAAGCTTCTTCTATTTTATCTTTCTTTGCATTTGCAATAATCGTTTCAGCAATACGTGCCGGGACATCTTCATAGTGGGAGAAATTCATATCAAATGAACCCCGCCCTTGAGTAATAGAACGCAAATCAATGCTGTAGCGAAACATTTCTGCCAATGGTACTTGGGCCTTGACCCGGCCCAAACCGTCCCCGATGGGCTCCATGCCTTGAATTCGCCCCCGTTTAGTATTAAGATCGCCAATAACATCACCCATATAAGATTCAGGCACAATAACCTCTATAGAATAGATTGGCTCAAGTAAAACAGGTTTGGCTTGTAGCACTCCCTTGCGCAATGCTATGGTGCTGGCAATTTTGAAGGCCATCTCTGATGAATCAACCGTATGATACGAACCATCAGTTAAGGTTACCTTGACATCAACCATAGGATAACCAGCGAGTAGTCCGCCAGATAATGCCTCTTTTACCCCTTTTTCAACAGCGGGAATATACTGGCGAGGTACAGCTCCACCAAAAATAGAGTCAACAAATTCAAATTCAGCACCTGGAGCTAACGGGTCAAGCTGCAACCAGACATGACCATACTGACCGTGGCCACCACTTTGTTTTTTATGTTTGCCTTCCACTTTGGCTGAACCACGAATGGTTTCACGGTAAGGAATTTTTGGGGTAGCAAGCAGTGTTTCAACTCCGAATTTTCGTTTCATACGCTCAGACATAATATCCAAGTGCAGTTCGCCCATACCGGAAATGAGTAACTGATGGGTTTCCACGTTCTTACGTACTTTGAAAGTAGGATCCTCATCCATAAGGCGGGCCAACGCCTGACCAATCTTATCCTCGTCGCCTTTATTCTTGGCCTCAATAGTTCTCATAAACATGGGTTTAGGATAAGCAATTGGTTCAAATAAAATAGGTTTATCTTTATCGCAGAGCGAATCACCAGTAGCGGTTTCCTGTAATTTCGCCACCACAACAATATCGCCAGCATGCATGGTGGAAACTGGTTCTTGATGCTTGCCACGCAAGGTAAAGATTGTACCTATACGCTCAGATTTTTCTTTGGTGGCATTATACAGCGTACTATCTGACTTCATACTTCCTGAGAACAGGCGAATATAACTTAGGCGACCGACAAACGGGTCGGCAGTGGTTTTAAATACCATTGCGGAAAATGGATCGGCAGCACTTCTTTCAATAAGATCTTTGCTTACCGGATGATAGCCGAGAATCGGTGTGGCATCTGGAGCTGGCAGACAGCTGATAATAGTGTCCAACGCTTGTCGCACGCCAATATTTTTAAGAGCCGAACCACAAAGTACTGGAAATACTTTGGCTTGAGCAATACCAGCCAATAAACCGATTTTTACTTCTTCATTGCTCAACTCTTCCCCTTCAAGGTATTTTGTTAAAAGTTCATCATTTCCTTCGGCAGCAACTTCAATAAGTGCTGCTCTTGCTTCCTGGGCTTGCTCCAGCATATCTGCCGGGATATCTGTCTCGGTACATTCTTTACTATTTTTCGCTGCTAAATAAGCCTTCATGGTAAGCACATTAACAACGCCGTTAAAACTATCCTGGGCACCAATAGGCAATTGAACCGGGATAACGCCATTGCCGAATTTCTCTTTCATCCTTTCGACAACACTATAAAAGTCAGCGTTTTCCCGGTCCATTTTGTTTATAAAGCCTATACGTGGCAAGGATAATTCAGTGGCATAATTCCATACTTTTTCGGTTTCCACCTCGACGCCGGCAGCGGCACACAGCACAATGAGCGCACTATCGACAGCACGTAGTGCGCCCTTAACTTCAGCTACAAAATCAGCATAGCCAGGCGTATCAACAAAATTTATCTTATGATCGCGCCACTCACAAGGCGCCAAAGCCGTACTAATTGTTACTTTACGTTTAACTTCTTCCGGTTCAAAGTCAGTTGTCGCCGAACCATCATCAACACGTCCCAAACGGTTAACCGCGCCAGAATTAAATAGCATGGCTTCTGTTAAGGAT
>JAGGAA010000145.1 GCA_017889675.1 Bacillota bacterium
TAAATGCTTTTGAGACTGCAAAGTACCAAGGATTAACGCCGCAAGATATTAGTTGCATACCGCTGCCCTTTTTTCACGCGTATGGCTGTATTGCGGTTATGGCAGCGGTTGCGGCTGGTGCGGCCATTGCTGTGATAGAACAGTTTAATGCACAGGAATTAGTAAAGACCCTTGAAGGTTGCCAAGCGACGGCTGTATGTGGCACGCCTACCATGTTTGTTGCTGCGCTGGAAGAGTTGAGTCATCATTGCTATGACTTGTCTTCCTTGCGGGGTGGCAATATGGCGGGCGCTTTTTGTCCGCCACAACTGGTACAAGCGGTGGTGGACAAACTGGGAGCGCGTGAATTTGGTATATTATACGGTTCTACGGAGGCCATTATCAGTATTATGAACAGGTGGGACGACTCGCTAGAACATCGTATCAATACGTTGGGACAGGCTTTACCTGAGGTAGAATTGAAAATTGTTGATCCGCAGACGGGTGAGACAGTGGCGGCGGGAACTGCCGGTGAGCTTTGTATTAAAAGTCCCTCCCGGATGAAAGGGTATTATAAAATGCCGGAGGCTACTGCTCAGGCTATTGATAGTGCAGGATGGTTGCATAGTGGTGATTTGGCGTGTATTGATACGGAAGGTTATTGTCGTATTACTGGCCGGATCAAGGATATGATTATTCGCGGTGGTGAGAATGTGTATCCGGCGGAAATTGAAGAATTTTTAACCACCCATCCCAAGATTAAAGATGCCCAGGTGGTGGGAATACCTTGTGAGTATTATGGTGAAGAGGTGGTGGCCTTTGTACGCTTACAAGCAGGGCAAAGTGCTACTCCACTGGAAATAAAACGATATTGCCGGGAACGGATTGCTATTCATAAAGTTCCGGCTCAATTCCTGTTTGTGGAGCAATATCCCCAGACTGCCAGTGGCAAGGTGCAGAAATTTAAACTTAGGGAACTGGCTATCCAGCTGCTAAGTGAAAAAATACATAAAAATAGAGGAGCATGTCAAAATGAACAGACAGCAAATTGAAACCCGTTTGCGAGAAATTATTGCCAAACGTGTACGAAATATCAGCTCAGAGTCGATTGACATGGATACGGAGTTAACAGCGTTAGGACTGGATTCGCTGGGGTTCAGCTGGCTGTTAGCTGATATTGAGGATACTTTTGAATTTGTAATGCAGGGTTCGGATATCTTAAAACTCAAAACATTAAGTGGTGCCATTGATTATGTGGAAAATCATGTGTCAAAGTAGCCGCCCGCTAACGAGTGCCCCCTCGGTCATTGGTCAATCGGCGCCGCGGGCTGATGCCCTGACTAAGGTTACTGGCGAAGAGCGATATGCAACTGATTATTATCCGGAAAACCACCTTTGGGCAGGTATCAAGCGTGCCGCCTATCCCCATGCCAGGATTACGAGTATTGATATTTCACAGGCAAAAGGCATGGTTGGTGTCGTTGCGGTTTTAACAAGTAAAGATGTGCAAGGCAGTAATCGATTGGGTATTTTCGAAAAAGATCAACCGATCCTGGCAGATGGCATTGTTCGCCATTATGGTGAGGCTGTTGCGTTAGTAACGGCTGAGACTAAAGAAATACTAAAACAGGCGCTAGCTGCGATTGTGGTGGAATATGAACCGCTGGCTGCCGTGTTTGATCCCCAGGCAGCCATGAGTAAAGAGTCGGTTATCCTCCATCCCGGGAGAGCGGATGGCAATGTGCTGCTTAGTGATGAAATTAGCTGTGGGCGTGGTGTTGAGGCGTTAGCAGATTGTGAGTTTACTGCGGAAGTGTCAATTGAAGTAAACTGGCAAGATCATGCATTTCTTGAAACAGAGGCTGGGGTAGCGTGGCTGGAAGCGGACGGTACGATTGCCATGATTGCTTCTACGCAGACCCCGTTTCGTGATCGCTTGGAGCTGGCAGAAGCCTTAAAAATACCACCGACCAAGTTTAGAGTGATGGCACCGTATTTAGGCGGTGCTTTCGGCGGTAAAGATGGTATTACGGTACAGGGATTTTTGGCTTTGGCAGCCCTTCATGCCGGTGGACGAGCAGTAAAAATGTGGTATGAAAGAGAAGAACATTTTCTTGCAGGCACCAAAAGACATCCCGCAATTATGAAATATAAGTTGGGTTGTGACCAACAAGGTATGTTACAAGCGTTGGACTGCAGTATTTTGATGGATACGGGGGCGTATTCAGCAATGGGTGGTGAGGTGTTGGAGTTAGCCATGGAGCATGCTGGCGGCCCCTACTGTATTCCCAATACGCGAATTAAGGGGGCGGTTGTGTATACCAACAATCCGATTGCCAGTGCTTTTCGGGGGTTTGGGGTCCCACAGGTAGCGGCAGGAATCGAGCAGGCAGTTGACGAATTGGCGAAGACGGCAGGCTTTGATCTGTTGCAGTTTCGCCTCAAGAATGCTGTCCGCCGAGGTAGTGTTACACCAACAGGTGTGTTGTTGACGCAAACGGTTGGGCTTAGTGAATGCTTGAAAAAGGTAGCAGACCACCGCCTATGGCGTGAACGGGAACTGTGGCAGAATAGTGCTCCAGCTTTTAAGCGGCGCGGCGTTGGTCTGGCAGCCTGTTATCATGCTGTTGGTTTTGGCCCGGTTATTCCTGATTACGCTAACGCTAAGCTAGAACTCGCTGCCGATGGTCATATTCGTGTTTTCGCCGGTGTCTCCGATATGGGGCAGGGTAATGCTGCTACTTATATGCAAATTGTCGGCCATATTCTTTTCCAAGGCTATGATAATATGGAGATCGTCCTGCCAGATACAGCCTGCACTCTGCCTTCCTGCTCGTCTTCAGCCAGCCGGACGACCTTTACCTATGGCAATGCGATTACTGGGGCGGCGGATATTCTGAAAGAACGAATTCTGGCAAGAGCCTTATTGCTATTTTCCTTTCAACTGCTTGAACAACTTAATGTGCAAGATCTGGTGCTATTACCAGGGCGGATTGTCCATCAGCCTTCTGGGCGTGAAGTTCCTTTGCAATTGATTGCCGGGTTTATGGATGAAAGCGAACGGATAGCTACCTATAGTTATACTTGCCCGGTCAATAAGCAAGTGTTGCCGACAGGCAAAAAATTGCGTCACCATGGGTATCCACACCGGGTATTTTCCTATGCTGTTCAGTTGGTCAGGCTGCAGGTAGATACGTTAACCGGCGAAATAGAAGTATGTGATCTGTTAAACTGTATTGAGGCTGGAAGTGTGCTAAATCCCCAGGTTTTTGAGCAGCAAATCCAAGGTGGCGCTGCTCAGGGAATTGGGTACGCTTTATTTGAGGATTTTGCTCTAAAAGAGGGGAAAATCAGGACAAATGATTTTTCTACCTATATCCTGCCAACAGCGATGGATATACCCAATATGGAAACGGTAGTCGTACCGTTAGCAGAGGATGATGGGCCATATGGTATGAAAGGTGCGGGTGAAATTAGTATTGATGGCATTTTATCAGCCATTGCCAATGGTGTTGCTGCTATAATTGGAACACGAATTACGCAGGGGACACTGACTGGGGAAAAAATATTATTGGCTCTCCGTCAAGCTGGCAAGGAGGCTGTGCGATGAGAGTAAAATTCATGCTCAATGGAAAGCAAACAATAGTGGATGCGCCTGCTGATCGACGAGTGGTTGATCTTTTGCGGGAGGATTTTGGACTGATTGGTGTAAAAGAGTGTTGTGGCGCAGGGGAATGTGGTGCTTGCACCATACTTGTTAATGGAACAAGCCGCCTTTCTTGTTTGATGTTAGCAGCTCAATTGGAAGGAGTGGAAGTTACCACCATAGAGGGTGTAGCACCTGAGGGCAGTTTTGCTATTGTACAGCAGGCATTTATTGATTGTGGTGCGGTACAATGTGGTTTTTGTACCCCCGGTATGGTGTTGGCAGTGTTAGATTTGTTACAACGCAACCCACAGCCAAGCAGTGAGGAAATTCGAGAAGGACTAAGTGGCAACTTATGTCGCTGTACCGGCTACCAAAAAATTGTAGAAGCTGTCCAAGTAGCAGCTGCTTTGCTGAAGGGGAGGCGTGCATAATGGAGGTTCTTTTTCCCCGCACACTGGAGGAATTAAAAGAATTGTTCGTGACCTACCCGGATGGGCGGATAATAGCTGGCGGTACTGATCTTTTAGTTCAGCTTAGGAAACATGGTAATAAACCGTCGGCTTTATTTTCTGTGGAGCATTTGGAACAGTTGCAGCATGTGGAAGAAAAGGAAACGGAGATTTTTATTGGTGCTGGTGTGACCCATCAGCAGCTTTGGGAGTTGCCGATCATCAAGAACTATTTCCCGGTTTTGCATGATGCGGTAGCCGTGCTTGGATCGCCGCCAATCCGGCATAGTGGAACGCTAGGCGGAAATTTGTGTACCGCTTCGCCGGCAGGTGACACTTTGCCGCCGCTCTACGTTCTTGGAGCCAAGATTGCAATTAGCGGCAAAACTGGCAAACGTTGTGTGCCGATTGCTGAATTTATTCAAGGTCCTGGCTGCACAATGTTGGAGCAGGGCGAATTTGTAACAGGTATTCAGATTCCGCTGCCAGCACCGCAAGCGTTTTCCGCATATTACAAGGTTGGTAAACGCAAGGCTTTGGCCATTGCCATTGCTAGCTTGGCCGTTATGCTGGAAGTAAACCCTGATGAAACAGTGAAAAATATTAAGTTGGCTTGGGGGAGCGTCGGTCCTACTGTTATGGTGCTACCAGAAGTAGAAGCGTTTCTTAAGGGAAAGGTTTTATCTGACGAAATACTATCGCAGGCAGGGAAAATGGCAAGTCTGGGTGTTAAGCCTATTGATGATATCCGGGCAAGTGCAGAGTATCGGCAATGTCTAACGGCAAATTTACTGTTGCGTATTTGCCGTGATTGAATAGCGACTTGCCAAAATATAAAGAAGATCGCTAACCACTTGGCTAAGCTAGCCTAGTTGGGAGCGATCTTCTTTTCATTTTCTGATGATTTCTGAAACCGAGCACCAACTAACGAGTTTTCCCCTTTTGGCACAGTAGATTCATTTTATCTTAATCGCTGAGTCAAGACTCCCGCCTCTACAGGCGGCGTCAGTTCAGGTGGAGTAGACTCTCCACCTGAACCCCCGATGTTTCAGCTCTGCATGACCATGTGGGCAATGGAACAATGGGGTGATTTGGTCATTGTTTTGATGTTTTTTCGAAAGCGTTCATATCTGATACAGCAGTATTCAAGAAAGTCATCGCCATTATAATGTCTGATTAATGCCCAGGCTGTCCAGAGTAAATCTTGCGCCATTATAAAGCTTTTTATTTTTAATTCTTCCGTAGGAGTCAGCGGCTGGCCGAAGTAGTCCTGAATTAAATAGTCAATAGCTTCTGCAGATAGTTTGGATTCAAGAATGTAGGCTGCTACATCCCAGCAGGGATCATTCATTCCAGAATATTCCCAGTCAATAAGATATGTTCTGCCAGTAGCATCAATGATAAAGTTCTCAGGCACTGTGTCATTGTGACAGGGTGCAAAAATTGTATTTTTAACATTTTCTTGGACAAATTTGTTTAATTGGTCCTTTAGAGTTGTGTAATCAGAGAAAAAATCGCCGTGTAGTTGTTGGATAATCTGTTCATATTTGTCCAGTTCAGCTTGCCAATCGAAGCGGTTTGAAAAATGTTTTGAATTAGAGTGAATTTTTTTCAGTAATTGGGAAACCGATTTTAGATTTTGAGGGTAGCAAGGGCCGGCGTGAGCCAGGTTTTGGCTATTATTTATGTATGTGCTTATTTTGATTCCGCTGGTTTCATCAAAATAAATGCAATCAGAGTTTACGCCGAACTCTGAGGCGAGAGCATTATTTATTTTTTCCATTTTTCGATCAATAATATGTTCTGTCATGCCACCAGGTTGCCTGATGACATATTCGATGTCCTGAATGTTCATTATGTAGTTATAATTGGTAAGGCCGCCGGCAAAGCGGGATTTGTCAAATACAATGCTCTCATCGTGGAAAGCATTGCGTAGCTTTTCTTGTATTAATTCTTCCATTCTCATATAAAACTCCACCAAGTACATGATACTTGGATTTTAAGATTATTAATAATTTACTATAGCAAAAAAAACTAACAAAATCAATGCATGTGGACTGAGGCATCAAAGCATGTTTATAAAAATTAAATAAATATAAAGCGGAGATTATCGTAATGAAGTGAAGAAAATTGCAATTTCAGTACGATATTGAAAAAAGTGTTATATGTTCCGCAGGAAAGAAATATGCAAGCGCAGGTAGGTGATGCATTGACAACGCTTCACCACTAGCGTTTTATTGTGCTCTTAGCTTAAAATGTCGAAATAATCTCGATTTTCCAACAAAGTCGCCTTAGTACAATAACGGAATTTTACTAAGATATAATAATGCTAATTATATATATT
>JAGGAA010000146.1 GCA_017889675.1 Bacillota bacterium
GCCCCTGGTATCTTTACTGCCGGTGATACCATCCGTCCTGGTCGGCTGGTTGACGCCATTGGCGCTGGCCGTCAGGCTGCGCTGGCTGCGGCTGCTTATTTGAACCAAAGCAAATTTGTCTTGGCAGAGAAACCGAAAATTCCGGCAAGTCGGATTAGCACAGCCTACTTTAAAAAGTGCCATAGCTGCGATGTTCCTGAGGCCAATAGCGATTATAGCCGCTGCATCAGCTGCGGTACTTGCCGTGATTGTCATATGTGCCTTAAATCCTGTCCGGAAAACGCTATCACCCGTACTGTGGGTGAAGCTGGTGCCGAGTATATCTCCGATCCTGATAAATGTATCGGTTGTGGCATTTGTGCAGGTATCTGTCCTTGTGGTGTTTGGAATATGGAACAAAATGCTGAGCCTATCGTTTTTTACAAATAGCTTCAATAAACAAAACAAACCACAAAATATCAAGACAGGCAGTATCCTATGGAAAAAAAATCCATTAACATGTATGAATGAAAAAGCGGTAAGGCGAGGGCCTTATCGCTTTTTTCAGGAACACTACAAATAATGTCCGCTGGAGATGGACAAAGGGGCTGATGTACTATGTTGAGAGTATTGACAGAGATGGACAAGCCCCCTATAATTACACTGTATGGCATACACCTATGTGTTGTTAGTGGACACGGAGTACTAACAGCAGGAGGACATACTATTCGGCGTCAGTTTCTTTCAGAGTTACATATTTGGGAGGGGAAACCATGTTGAAAACAAAATTCACCAAGCTAGTCAGTATAATGGTAAGCGGCCTTATGCTGGCAGGTCTAGTTGCAGGCTGCGGTGGTAGCGGCGGACAACAGGCTGATGTAATTAAACTGGGAGCCAATTTAGAAATGACCGGTAATAATGCTACCTTTGGTCAATCGGCGACCAATGGTGCTAAACTGGCAATTAAACAGATTAATGCCAAAGGCGGTGTTCTTGGCAAACAACTTACCTTGGTTGTAGCTGATAATAAGAGCGAGGCCGCAGAAGCAGCTAATGCCATGCAAAAGCTTGTAACCCAGGATAAAGTAGTAGCCGTTATTGCACCGATTGCCTCCTCAAGTGTTATTGCTGCGGCTCAAGTGAACGCCGATAACAAAGTGTTGGCTATTAGCCCGACAGCCTCTAATCCCAAAGTTACCGTCGATCCCAACACCGGTAAGGTTCGCGACTTTAACTTCCGAGCTGCCTTTATTGATCCGTTCCAAGGTTCGGTAATGGCAACCTTCGCACAAAAGTCGCTTAAAGCCAAAACGGCTGCATTATATATTGATAATACCAGTGACTATGCTAAAGGCTTAGGCCAATTTTTCAAAGAAACCTTCGAGAAAAATGGCGGTACAATTGTAGCAAACGAAGCCTATTTAGCCAAGGATACTGACTTTAAAGCTACCTTGACTAAAATAAAATCGCAAAATCCGGATGTAGTATTTGTACCCGGTTATTATCAAGAAGTGGGTATGATCATAAAACAAGCTCGCGAGCTTGGTCTAACTGTTCCGTTTTTAGGTGGCGATGGCTGGGATTCAGCTAAATTACCCGAAATCGGCAGTGCGACAGCCTTAAATAACACGTTCTTCAGTAACCACTATTCACCTGATGATAACAGCGCAGCAGTAAAGGACTTTGTTGAAGCCTATAAGCAAGAATATAATCAGACACCAGATGCCTTTGCTGCATTATCCTATGACGCTACTATGATGGTTATTGATGCCATGAAACGGGCGAACAGTGCTGACCCTGTTAAGATTAAAGACGAATTGGCTAAAACCAAAGAATATCAAGCCGTATCAGGTTTAATTAGCTTTAATGCTTCCCATGATCCTGTTAAGAGTGCCGTAATTATTGAAATGAAAGACGGCAAGCAAACCTTTAAAGAAAAGGTAAATCCCTAATAAAGGGTGCGTTACGTCCCCTATGGCCGCGGCAGTTTCTGTCGCGGCCATCCGGACTAAACGTCCCTTCAACATATAATACTATTTTTGGAAATGGAGAGGGGAGAGCGCAGTGGATTCCTCAAGCTTAATCGTACAATTCGGCCAACAGTTAATTAACGGTATTTCCCTGGGCAGCATTTATGCGCTCATTGCGCTGGGTTATACGATGATTTACGGTATAATCAGGTTGATCAATTTTGCCCACGGTGATATCTACATGGTGGGTGCGTATGCAGGCTTTTTTGCCACTACAATGTTTAAATTTTCTTTCATTCCCGCATTGATTTTTTCGATGGCCGCTGCCGGTGTTATAGGTATGGTTATTGAAAGAGTGGCCTATCGGCCACTGCGGAATGCGCCGAAAATTGCCATATTAATTACGGCAATTGGTGTATCGCTTTTTTTAGAATATGGCGGAATGTTGCTGGTATCACCACAACCACGTACCTTCCCCGTGCTTTTTGAGTCCGAGGTATATAATATTGGTGGAATGGTGATAAATAGTCAGCAAGTGGTTATTTTAGTGGTATCCCTGCTGCTAATGGTCATTCTGACCTATGTCGTAAATAAAACCAAGATGGGCAAAGCTATGCGTGCGGTATCGTTTGATACGGAGGCTGCTCAGCTTATGGGTATTGATGTGGATAAGGTGATTTCCTTTACTTTTGGTATAGGCTCAGCATTAGCTGCCGCCGCAGGCGTACTTGTCGGCATTTATTACAATTCAATTGATCCACTGATGGGTATTATGCCTGGCCTTAAGGCGTTTGTTGCCGCAGTTCTTGGCGGTATTGGCAGTCTACCAGGCGCTATGCTTGGTGGCACGATTCTGGGTATCATTGAAGCTTTAGTCAGCGGTTTCTGGTCTTCCACTTTTCGGGATGCGGTGGCCTTCGCTATTTTGATTATCATTTTATTGTGGAAACCGGCAGGCCTCTTGGGTAAAAATATCCGGGAGAAAGTGTAGGTGACAATCCATGAAATTATTGCAAAAAACTAAATCAGATATAATGGCATTGGTGGCTTGCTTGGCAGTGTATGCCATTATTCAAACTTTGATATTGACTGATGTTATTGGTCCTTTTTGGCAGCTTAATATTGTGTTAATTGGGATTAATATTATTTTAGTAGTAAGCTTGAACCTCATTAATGGTTTTACCGGCCAATTCTCTATTGGCCATGCGGGTTTTATGGCTATTGGTGCCTACGTCAGCGCGGTGCTTACGGTTAAGTTTCAACTGCCGTTTATTGCAGCTATTGCTGGCGGTGCGCTTGGGGCCGGAGCCTTAGGCTTTGCGATTGGGTTGCCGACATTACGGCTAAATGGTGATTACCTGGCCATTGCAACCTTGGGCCTTGGTGAAATCATTCGGATCACTATTCTTAACATTTCGTATGTCGGTGGGGCGTCAGGCTTTATGGGTATCCCCCGCTATACTGACTTTACCTGGATGTTTGCCTTTACGGTGTTTACCGTGTTTGTTATTAAAAACTTTATTGACTCGACACATGGCCGGGCCTGCATCTCTGTTCGGGAAAATGAGATTGCCGCCGAAGCTATGGGGGTAGATACGACAAAATATAAGGTATTGGCGTTCACAATTGGGGCAGCCTTCGCCGGTGTAGCTGGTTCCTTATTCTCTCACTACTTTTATATCGCCCATCCCGCCTCTTTTACTTTCATGAAGTCGTTTGATATTTTGACCATGGTGGTACTAGGTGGTCTGGGCAGTATTAGCGGGAGCATTACAGCCGCCGTTTTACTGACTTTTGTCTCGGCAGCACTAGCTAGTTACCCAGAGTGGCGGATGATTATCTATTCGTTGATGCTAATTATTCTAATGCTGTATCGGCCGCAGGGCTTGTTTGGTAACAAAGAACTAAGCCTGAAGATGTTAAGCCGCTGGACTGGAGGTAAGAAACATGGCTCTACTCAAGGCAACTAAGCTATCTATCGTCTTTGGCGGTCTGCGGGCAGTCTCTAATTTCAACGTTGAAATTGCTCCTGGCGAGTTGGTTGGACTAATCGGCCCTAACGGTGCTGGTAAAACAACGGCCTTTAACCTCTTGACTGGTGTATATCAACCCACCGAAGGACAAATTGAGTTTGATGGTAAAAGTACTGTTGGTCTTAAGCCTTATCAAATTACCCAGCGAGGCATAGCGCGTACCTTCCAAAACATTCGCTTGTTTGCTGATTTGAGTGTGCTTGATAACGTTAAGATTGCCTATCACTTTCACGTCAAATACGGGCTGGTGGAATCGATGTTCCGCATTGGCCGTTACCATAAGGAAGAAGCGGAAATAGAAGAAAAAGCCATTAAGTTTCTGGAAATATTCCAACTGGCTGATAAAAAAGATGAAATTGCTAAAAATCTCCCATATGGCGAGCAACGGCGGTTAGAGATTGCCCGGGCCTTGGCGGCTCAACCCAAGTTGTTACTGTTAGATGAGCCTGCTGCCGGGATGAATCCGCAGGAAACGCAGCAGCTAATGGAAATGATTCGCTGGATTAAGAAGGAGTTTAATCTAACGATTCTCTTAATTGAGCATGATATGAGTCTTGTTATGGGTGTGTGTGAGCGGATTTATGTGCTTGATTATGGTAGCATAATTGCGCAAGGAACGCCGATGGAAATCAAAAATAATCCGCGGGTTATCGAGGCCTACCTCGGTGAGGAGGTTTAGCGCATGGCAATGTTAAAAGTTGATGATATAAATGTATATTATGGTGCTATTCACGCACTAAAAGGCATTAGTGTCGAAGTAAATCAAGGGGAGATTGTAACTTTGATTGGCGCTAATGGTGCAGGTAAGAGTACAACCCTGCGTACCATTTCCGGGCTTCTGAAGCCGAAAACAGGTCAAATTATGTTTGAGGGTAAAAATATTGCCGGCATGGCAGCCCAGAACATTGTTAAGCTGGGAATTTCCCAAGTTCCCGAAGGCCGGCGGGTGTTTGCGCATATGTCGGTGCTGGAGAATCTGGATCTTGGTGCCTATTTGCGCTCTGATACTAAAGAGATCAAGGCTGATATGGATATGGTGTTTGGGCGCTTTCCTCGGTTGGCCGAACGGCGTGGTCAGCTAGCTGGAACGCTTTCTGGTGGTGAGCAGCAAATGCTGGCAATGGGCCGGGCGCTGATGAGCCGTCCCCGCATCCTGCTGTTAGATGAGCCGTCAATGGGCTTAGCACCGTTATTAGTAAAAGAGATTTTTTCTATTGTTAAAGATATTAATGAGACTGGTACGACCATCCTGTTGGTCGAACAAAATGCTCATATGGCATTATCTATTGCCAATAAGGCGTATGTGCTTGAGACAGGGCGGGTTATTCTGTCCGGTGATGCCAAAGAGTTGGCTGCCAGCGAAGAAATTAGAAAAGCATATCTTGGCGGCTAATAAATACGTATACTATCCAAATACAAAGTAGGGGAGTGTTATGCTATGATCGTATCAAAACGAATGACAGCCAATCCTACTACCATTACCTCTGACATGACTGTTGTTGATGCCTTACAGCTTATGCGCAACAATAAGTTTCGCCGCCTGCCGGTAGTGGATAATGGCAAACTGGTGGGTATTGTTACTGACAGAGATTTGCGGGAAGTATCTGCTTCTCCGGCGACATCTTTGTCTGTATTTGAACT
>JAGGAA010000147.1 GCA_017889675.1 Bacillota bacterium
TCTAGTGGTTATGAGTTTTGCCGCTTCAGTTAGTGCCCACGATATTAATCAAGACTGGTCAGCTCCGCAATGTCAAATGCGTGATGCTCAGGATGGACCTCCTCCGATGGATCCACCACCCGCTCCACATCCGCACAAGCATCATAAACCGGCCCCACCAGCACCGCCTGCACCTCCAGAACCACCGCAACCTGATCCTCATTTTTAATACAAAGCCAGGAGTTCACCATGACTCCTGGCTTCCTTCATTGACAATTCCTACCTCTTAGCAAAAGACGATAGTATGGTGTAATAAGTGTATTATAGTTTACGGCTAAAATTTAACAAAAAACAACCCTACCATTCCGGCAGGGTAAATACGTCTATGTTATCGATCAGCAACAGAGGTGTGAGAACCAGTTACGCTGATCGGCAGAATTTATTATACAGTATTGGCTCGCGAGATGCTACATGTATATTATGGTAATCCATTGTTAATACGCTGTTTTTGCTTCGATAAATGCTGTCACGGTCTTGTAATCTCTTCCGGTTATTGATCGTCGCTAATAGTAAGAGATGCCTATTAGCGACGATCAATCTAATTTAACTTACTCAGAGCACCCATCACATCCGACATAAGGCTGTTGATTACTCTGTTTTCGTTGACGCGGGACAGCATAGGAAGCAGCCTTTGATGCAATATTTTGTAGAGTGGCAATATAACTTTCAGGTAATCCTTGCTCTTTTGCCCCTTGAATAATGATGTCTAAATATTCAGTACTAGGCTGCTTTGATTCTCCCAATCGGGCTTTTTTATACATACTTGCATCTCTGAGCGAATTTTGCTCATCAAGTACTTCTACAGGGTAGTGGAAATATTCCCCTGTTCCATCTAGTCGAGCATCCTCGCAGTTGTCTAATTGATCCCAAGCATAAGATTCCAATTGATACAAGACTCCCCACACTTCTGATTGGGTATCAGGAACAACCGTTTCTACGGCTCCATCCCAGATAACAGAATGTCCGTAAAAGCCGATTTTGTGACATGCTAATCGGGCAATGCCAAGTACACGAGGCTTTGTGCACTTTTGGTTCATTTTTTCCAAATTAAGATTAAATCCATAAGCAAAATAAAGACGAGTTTGACTGATTATTGACATAATACTACACTCCTTTTACTTACCAATGTATTGTAAAAAAATGATGGATAGATAGTTTTGTCCTGAAACAAAAAGACGCCACGACCCAGTAGTAACATCGGTCGTGGCGTCTTTGCCCTATATTTTATTAAATTTTAGAAACAAGCTGATAACGTAGATGATATTTACAGTATAACACACATTCTACGCCGTTATTTATCTACACAAAACTTTTCTTCATCCAACATGGCCCAATCATGACCATTTTTTTGTAATAGTTTTAAACAATTGTCATCGTCAGAAATTACTACTGTTACAGCTGAACTTGCTAAAGGATTTTTAGCCTGATTCTCCTCTACTTTAGCAATTAGACGTTTTAATTGATCAACATACAGAGTATATACTTTATTCATTTGGACCGCCTTAAATTTATTTACTCTAAGTATACTACAAAAACCTGGCGGTAAGCGCACATTAAAGAGATAATAAATTACAGTTTCGTTACAAAAACATATTATTTTGCGCCGTCAACCTATCAACAGCAATACTCCAATATCCCTTTTATTAATTTGATGCCAATAAGATGACACTTTTAAAAGCTTCAAAGTGATAAAATAGATACAACAGAAAGATTTGTAGAAGGTGCTCTACAAGTCTTTCTGGCGTTTTCTCGACTCAGCCTTTGCTGAGTCTTTTTGTTTGCCATCGAGGGGGTGTTTATTAACTAAGTTATTAGCTGCAATTAAAATAATCAAAAGTTGAAAGGTTGTGTTTAAATGAGTAGAACAGTAAATATCACAGAAGAAGTTATTGTTGTATCCAATGGTAAGGAAGACATCGGAAAGCTGGTTGTGCTTGGCGATGGGGGGAAGTTTGACACGAGCGTAATTCCAGAAATTGATAATTTGCAAACGCAAATTACAGCGGAGACTACTGCCAGAAAGGAAGCGGATACGAAGCTACAGAGTAATATTGACGCGGAAGCGTTGGCGCGGAGTAATGCTGATGCCAAGTTGCAGAGCAACATTGACACGGAAGCCAGCGTAAGAACTGCCGCTGATAGCGATTTACAGGCTCAAATTACCCAGGAAGTCGCAGACAGGACTACCGCCAATAGTACCCTGCAAGCGAATATTGATGCGGAGGCGACTGCAAGAACTGCCGCTGATACGACTTTACAAAGCAATATTGATGCAGAAGCTAGTTCGAGAAGCAGCGCCGACCAAGATTTACAGTCTCAGGTTACTGCGGAAGTTGCGGCGCGGACTGAGGCCGATATGACTTTGCAGACCAATATTGATACGGAAGTAGCAACCCGAACTGCTGCCGATCAAAGTTTGCAAGATCAGATTACTGTATTAAACGGGGAAAACGCTTTTGCGAATGTGCTGGTAAATGGTACAACTATTGCGGCGAGCAGTAAAACGGATACCGTAGAATTGGCGGCAGGAACTAATATTGCGCTGACTGTGGATGCGGAAAATAAGAAAGTCACCATTGCAGTAGACGGCAAGGTGGCGAGTGCGGAAGCGGCGGATACGGCTGCGGCTTGTACTAAGTTGGCTGCGGCAAGGACGATTGCGCTCACTGGCGCGGTGCTTGGCAGTGGTTCTTTTGACGGCAGCGGAGATTTGTCGATTACGACATCGGCGGGGTCGCTGGCAAGCATCCCTACCGGTACAATTCTACCGTATGCAGGCAGTTCCGCCCCGACAGGATATCTATTATGCGATGGCTCTGCTGTTTCAAGAACTACTTATGCAAGTTTATATTCTGTTGTTGGTACTACTTATGGCACTGGCGATGGTAGTACCACATTTAACGTGCCAAACCTTAAAGATAAATTTATGCTTGGCAAGGGGGCAACATATGCTACTCTAGCTACTACTGGCGGCGAAGCAACGCATACTCTAACGGTTGCCGAAATGCCAGCACATACTCATACAACTACATTTATAAGAGATCAGTGTTCTGGTACGTCTGGTAATGCTGTGTTTGGAGACGAAGAAAGAGATGGTACTAATGATATAACAAGTGGATCAACCGGAGGTGGTGGCGCTCATAATAACATGCCGCCATATATCGTGGTAAATTACTGTATCAAATATTAATGTTTGGTGGGGCTGACTGGACTTGTCTGGTCAGTTCCATTTTTTTATTCGGATAATGAGAGGGGTAATGAATAATGAGTGTAAATCAGACTATTGACGCTTCGAAAATGTTAGGTGCGTTAGAACTGGCGAATCCGGTAACAATTACAAGTGATTCAGGGGTTTTGACTTTAACCGCTGATAGCAATTGTTTTATCGCTGATGGTTCAGAGGCTATCACCAGCATTACCGGAGTAGACCAAGGAATTTATATTATTACTTGGAACACCGTCAGGACGCTTACGTATAACGCATCAGCGCTAGTTTTGGTTGGACAGGCGAATAAAACCACTGCTGTTGGTGATGTAGGAGTATATCAAATTAATAGTGGTGTTGTGACTGAACTGTTATATCAGCCGGTGTCCGGAAAGGCATCTAGTGCGGCAAAAGCGGATACCTCAACAACTGCGGAGTCTTGCACAGGAAACGCGGCGACTGCTACCCAATTGGCAACAGCTAGGACAATTGCGCTAACTGGTGATGTAACAGGTAGTGGCACTTTCGATGGGTCTAGTGATCTTTCAATAGCAACTACTGGAGTAGAAGCAGCAAAATTGACCACTGCCAGAACCATAGCTATCACCGGCAATGCTGCAGGTAGCGCAACATTTGACGGTTCTGCTGATGTGTCTATCACTGTAGACGTAACCAATGCAGATACCGCTACGACTTGTACTGGTAATGCGGCAACAGCTACAAAGTTGGCAACCGCTAGGACCTTAAGTTTTACAGGCGATGCTACTGGTTCTTTATCGTTCGACGGCTCGGCGGATGAAAGTGCAGCACTAACTCTTGCTAGTTCTGGTGTAACAGCTGGCACGTATAAGAGCGTGACTGTAGACGCAAAGGGACGGGTTACAGCGGGAACGAATCCGACCACGCTGAATGGCTACGGTATTACCGACGCATTACCGCTATCTGGTGGCACAATGTCTGGTGCAATTGCCATGGGGAGCAATAAGATTACTGGTTTGGCGGACGGGACAACAAGTGGGAATGCGGTGCATTATGGACAGTTTGGGGCATCTATTGGGACTAACGGTTATCAAAAGTTGCCAAGCGGTTTGATTATCCAGTGGGGAACAGTGTCTATAACTATAGATACAAATTCTGATGACAGTTGGTATTGGGCTGACAAGACTGTTACGCTTCCAATAACTTTTCCAACTGCTTGTCTATGTGCAACAGCAACTGGTTGTTCCGCATATGGTGGTATGCAATTTGCAGCAATAGAATCTTTTACGACGTCTCAAGTAGTTGTACAGGCAGACAGTACAAGAAGTAATACAACTTTTCCAGTATATTGGATGGCTATAGGGTACTAAGGCTTAAGGTACTTCACGGCATTTTGCGGACCGCAACCCCAATGGGGCGTTGTCAATAGATTAGCTCCCCTTTATCTTTGAAAATTACAGCGTGACTGTTTATAAATTCGAACCAATCAGAAAAGGTTAAAAAGAAAGTGAAAAAGGAGTTGGTTTAACTAGCCACCTCCGGTAAAACTCAAGAGGCCCCTCAGCCTGCAACCAGGCGAGGGGCCTTTTACTATTTCCACCCAAACCATTTCCTCAACAAAGGCATTATATTAACTGTAAACTTGAAATCCGGTATCTTCATGCTGGCACCTCCCTACAATGAAACATTTATCAATCTGTTTCATAACCTATAATAAGACATAAAATATTTACTCGAAAGGAGTAGTAATATGGATTTTTTTGACAACCGAATCATTTGGTTCTTTATACTAGTTATTAGCCTATGGTTTTTATTTTTCCCACAAGATTTTTCCAGCAGTAGTTGCTGATTGTGGCGGCAATGGCATGGTTATTGCTGTTATAATCATCATTCTTCTCCTGCTCTGTTCGTTTGATGACTGTTCGCCTACGTGCTGATAGGTAGTAAGCGACTTCTTGTTTCCTCAGCAACATACATGCCTCCTTATAATAGGAAGGTCCGGGCTTAATTAACTAGCTCAGATCTTCTGTTTTATTTCTAAAAAATTACTGACCAGAATTTGTTTCTTTTATGATAGCAACCTAACTAGTTTCCGCATAACATACATTAGGTAAACAAAAAGAAACTATCAAATACGCGCCGGAAGCAGCTATAATATCACAGATCTGTTTACTACACCGACTATCGAGCCACGACCCATGTGTTTTATCTCCTTCCATATAAAAGCCTGGGCCACATAGCTCAGGCCTTTTAGTTTATTTTACTTTTCTATCAAAGAACCACGCCGCTAGACGCTTGAGTGGTATCATTATTTGGATATAGGGTATCTTCATGCCGCCCTCACCTCCAGCGCCTTCAACAAGTCTGCGGGCGTCACGCAATCCGCATATACACCTGGCATCACATCCACCCCACCGGCGCGAAGTATCCGGGTTACAGCCTCCGAGCAATTCACAGTAATCTCACCATCGCCGGGAACATTGGCCCCGGTCAAATCGTGCAGGCCCCCATTGATACAGTCGATGTACCCATACGGCGTATTGAGT
>JAGGAA010000148.1 GCA_017889675.1 Bacillota bacterium
AGACGTACTGACGGAGGTAGTGAATATAGCGATTGGCCGAAGTGCGGCTCTCTTGTCTGAGATGACAGGACGAAAAGTCGAATTATCCGTTCCCTATATGGGGACAATAAGGGACGTTCCTTTATTGTCATAACATGATGGAATAAAAGGGGTGATAAGATGAGTAGAAAGGCAAGGCAGTTGAGTGCTACAGGATTTTACCATATAGTTTTTCGGGGGATTAATAGGCAACATATATTTGAAGAAGGGGGCGACTTTTTATATTTCCGTGAAAGCCTGCAGCAATTAAAAGACAAGATGGGATTTGAATTACATGCTTACTGTTTGATGAGTAATCATGTTCATTTGCTTATAAAGGAAATGAATATGGGTGACATTTCTCTACTTATGAAGCGACTTCTAACGAAATATGCGATGTATTTTAATCGAAAATATGATCGGAATGGGGCATTAATTACTAGTCGGTATAAAAGTGTGCCCGTAGAAGTCGATGAATACTTTATTCCATTGATACGATATATACACCAAAATCCTATTAAGACAGGGATTGTTAAAAAGCCTGAAGAATATCGATTTAGTAGCTATTTAGACTATGTGAAGGGTGGAAGCCTGACGGATGTAGCTTTTTCTATAGGATTAGTGGGAAGGGGTGAGTGGTTGCGGTTGCATCAGATTATCACAAACGATCATTTCGATGTGTCTGGAAAGATAAATCTATCCGAAGAAGAAATTCGTCGCAAGATACAGCAGTGTATAGAGGGGCATGAACCTCATGAAGTGGCAGGTTGGCACAAACCAAAGCGTGATGCGTTAATTAGGCGGCTGAAAGAAAATGAAGGTTTATCTATTCGCCAAATTGAGCGAGCCACCGGGATTTCTCGTGGGGTGATAGCAAAGAGTTGACAAAAAAGGAACGTCCAAGCGTCCCACACAGTCTGACGGGGTTATTGTCAATAGTAGAACTGCGAAATAGGGAAAAAAGTATACAAAAGTTTATAAAATATACTAATGACAAAAGCGAGCATGAATGTTTAGATACTGATACCGAAACAAAACCCAGCATTACGGACGAAGAAGCAAGAGCAATAATAAAGATGGTAAGCAATTTAAGAAAGGTCCCTTTGACACTGTTCTATTTAGCTCGATGCGGCGAACCGCATCATCGGCAACGGCGAAAAGCAGCCTCACCCTATCACAACGTAATAGGGTGAGGCTGCTTTTTGTGTTCATAATGATTATGGTTATGTTGATTCCTGTAACCGAAATTGGGCAATTAACATAAAATAATCTAAAGAGAAATAAGAAAGGGTGAATACTTTGAATGGTCAAGAGCTGACAGGAAAGATAATATTACCTTGTGATGCTGAGTATAATAGGGCGAGGCAAGTATATAATGAGGCAATAAACAAGTACCCTGAGGAAGATACTGTTGAAGTGCAGGCAGGAACGCGACTTATGCATTTATATAAAACCCTCTATGATTCAGGATATGCATTTCCCGGTGGAACTTGTCCAACGGTAGCTATTTCCGGGTTAGTATTAGGAGGCGGTATCGGCTTATCTACACGCTATTTGGGGCTTGCGGCTGATAGTCTTATTGAAGCACAAATGGTAGATGCTAATGGAAACCTGTTAACAGCAAACAACTGCCATAATGAAAAACTATTTTGGGCCTTGCGAGGAGCAGGCGGCGGAAACTTTGGGGTCGTGACCTCATACAAATTCCATCTTAAGAAGATAAACAAAATAACACTCATTCAGTTAAAGTGGGATGATAAGTCTGCCAGGCTTGAATTTTTACGAGTCTGGCAAGAATGGCTAAGAAATTTAGATCCGAGGATCAGTGCTTTCGGTAGAATATATAAGCCAGGACCTTTGCTTTTTGGCTTCTTTTATGGATATCCTGAGGAGGCTAGACAGCTTTTAGAGCCTTTTTTAAGTATACCTGGAATAGCTTATGAGAATATTGAGTATATAGACTTTATTGATGCTGTAAAGACAATAGGAGCAATCTATCCTCCGAGGGAGGCTTTTAACGCTACAGGAAGATTTATCGAAAGACAGCTTTCTCCTTGTCAATTGGGAAAAATTATAGACCTTATAGAGGCCGCGCCTACTGAGGATAATTCTTTTATCGGACTGTACTCATTGGGCGGAGCTGTTAGGGCTATGAAATCAGATCGTACTGCTTTTTTCTACAGGCAGACTGACTATATAATGGGAATTTCGTCTGGCTGGGAGAATGAAGCAGCAGCACCAGCTGCTCAAGAATGGGTAGCATCAGGCTTAGAGTATATTTATACTTTATCCGTGGGTTCATATGTAAATTTCCCCTATAATAACTTGCCAAATTATGAGTGTGCTTATTTTGGAGCACATATAGAAGAATTGCGGAGCATCAAGAGAGAATATGATCCTCATAATGTATTTGAATTTCCGCAGAGTATCAAAACGGTGTACTGTGGATAGTTCTGCTCGCTCCCACTTGTATTGGTAAATACAAATGGGTACCTTTAAACCACTGCTATGATTCATAGCTAGTTTGTACCTTTCGTAGAAATTCCAGGTCATAACCTGCGCAAGGGTGCGCAAAGAGAAGTATCGCCTTGGTACAAACCTGATGAAGCAATTGGGCGATTTGTACAGTTTTTATGAGAAATGAAAGTAATTGATGGCACCAATATACGCCAGATAGCACGAATAACGCGACTATCGCTAACACGGGTGTGGAAAGCTTGAAACATAATCCCTGTCCCTTGTATTTTCTGCATAAATACCAAACTTTCAAAGTCCTTAAGAAAGACATTGAAAATCACATCTATTTTTAAAATTACGAAAGATTACAGGCAAAATTAAACAGCCTCAGTCCGATGGAATTTCGATCTAAGGCTGCTTAAATTACTTTACTTTTTTGTGCTGTCTACTTGACAGGGTGCAGTTCAATTTCATGTCTACTCGTCTCTTAAATATTTCCCTCTAATTTCTACATCAATAGGATTAAAAAACGCTGCTACTTCGATCTTTAGAGCTTCTGCAATATCGAAAAGAATATCTAAGCTAAATTCCATATCGGAATTTTCTGCTTCTATCTTTGATATATAGGATCTTGACTTATCGATTATTTCGCTGAGTCGCTCTTGAGATAAATTACGAAGTTTGCGGTAGAATGCAATTTTACGGCCAATTTCTCTATATTTAGCTAGATGTTTACCTCTCATATTGATCACCTCATAAAAAATGGAACTGTCTAAATTATAGTGATAATATACTGAAATATCTGTACATAATTAGTGAAACATTGTTGCATGAATACTGAACAATATGGTATAATGTGGATTGTAATTTGTGTTTAATCTATAAGATTTCAATAGTTTACGGTGAAATCTCGATGATTCCACCTGCGCAAGAGGTGATAAATGTGCGGTTTTTTTACAAGTATGCTCCATTGGTGCTTGTTCTATTTGGAATGTTAGTAACTCTAACAGGCTATTATTTGGATATGTTCTTACAGATAAGTCATGAGAGTCTATTATGGGTCGGAATAGCTCTGCTGTTATGCATAGCCGGATTTACGACCGGCAGGCTGATCCGGCGGCTGGATTTAAGTTCTCACACCGATTCGCTGACCGGTTTATGGAATAGAAGGTACTTCTACCTGCGGCTGGCGGAAGAAAAGACTCGCGCGACCCGGAAAAAGACACCGCTATGTGTTGCGATGATCGATATCGACAATTTTAAAATGATTAATGACAAGTATGGTCATTTTGCAGGAGATTTGGTATTGTCGGAGCTGGCGGCTATCTTTAAGAATACAGTCCGGACTACAGACATCGTTGTGCGGTGGGGCGGTGATGAATTTGCCATTATCTTTTCCGGGGCTTCTTTACGGGAGGCCTATGCCGTTATGGAGCGAATCCGCCATAAGGTTGCGGTACGGTTTAATTCTACCTATGGCATAGCCATAAGCGCAGGCGTCATTTCACTGGAACCTGACCAAGCGGTGCAAGATCTCTTAATAATGGCCGACCAGGCTTTATATAAGGCCAAGGCACAAAAGAACTTAGTCGTTACGGCGGTTGATGTTCCATGCTAAAATGGCGAGCATCAGTAGAATACTGCAAAAGAGAAAATGAGATATACGATAAAATTCGCACGGCGTCTGAGGAGTATGCACGGCGTAGTAAAAGCGGTATGGATACGACCGAAGCTCTCCGGCGGCTGGAGGCGGCGTTAGTGGAGTTTGAATTATTTAGATATAGACAAACATAATACATGCCCTTTCATAAGGATGGGGTAATTAAACAAAGGGGGACAGGCATCGTGTTCCGGTGTATTAGGCCTGCTGGTGGTGATAGTAAGACAATAACAGGGAATGGGTGTTTTTGTTAAACTAAAAGTGTACCAGTTGAGCAAAAAATATTAACTCAATAGTGTACCAGTTCCGTTACAATCTTATGTATGGGATGCATAAGAGAGGGCGAAGACGAGGTTGATTACATTGCAGCAGAAACAAGACATTATCATCCAGTATTACCGAGAGGGGATGTCGCAACGCCAAATTGCACAGAAGACAGGATTGCATCGAAGAACGGTTAAGAAATATATAGCCAGTTATCAAATAGCTCGGAAAAATCTCTTTAAAGCCGAAGTGGGTGACAGGATTACGGAAATCGATCTTATCGCCGATATAGTGGAACCGCCAGCATATCACGTATCTAACCGCCAAAAGCGTGTACTCACCAGTGAGATGGTTGAAAAAATTCAAGGATATCTGGCAGAAAACGAGCGAAAAAAGCAAATAGGTCAGGTAAACAGTGCAAGAAGATCATCGACATGCATCAGGCTTTGCTCGAAGAAGACTTTGAAATTAGCTATACAACGGTGAGAAATACAGTCGCCGACCTACTCAACACGGGTCAAGAGGCACATATCAAAATTGACTATCAGCCAGGACAAATCTGTGAGTTCGATTGGGGAGAAGTTAAGCTATTCATCAATGGAAAACTGACAAAACTACAAATGGCCGTATTTACTACTGCCTACAGCAATTATCGTTTCGCAGTACTATTTCCGAACCAGAAGACAGAATCCTTTGTCGAATCCCATGCCCGTTTTTTGCCCAAATGGATGGTATCTATCACACTATGGTGTATGACAATATGAGGGTCGCCGTTAAGCGATTTGTTGGATTTCATGAGAAAGAACCAACAGAATCGTTATTGAAACTGTCTACTTACTACGGCTTCGCTTTTGTAATATTCGCTCCGGTAACGAAAAAGGTCATGTCGAACGAAGCGTAGAGGTCGTACGGCGCAAAGCGTTTTGCTCAAAAGATGATTTTCAAGATCTAGCAGAGGCTAACGCCCAGCTATTGACGATCTGCCAAAAACTTAATCAATCAAATCAAGCGGGAGCCAAGCAGACAAGTATGGAACGTTTTATGGAGGAAAAACCTTATTTTCTGCCTTCCATGCCTATGTATGAATCGGCCAAAACAGAGTGGCTGCGAGTGGATAAGTATTCAACAATTCAGGTGGACATTTAAAACCACGGTTATTATGTAACTTCTATCAATCAAAGCCAGCAATATTGCTTTATCGATTTGTCTACGAATTTATATAACATTTCTTAATAAATTAACATATAATGTATTAAATAACATAAAGGAGGTTGTTTGTGTGGAGCGCTGTAATGAAGAAAGACCTATGCTTCAAGGTTGTAAACCACCCAAATGTGTAGGCAAGTTCAAAGATGAGTTTAAAGTTTATGATGTGCGCTGTCGTGTAGTAGTAAAGGTTTGCTCAAAATGTGGTTTCGAATATGAACCTCACCTTCATCATATGTGTCCCCGTTGCAGATATTGCGGGCCTGGTGGTTATGGATATGGTGGTTATGGGCCTGGCAGTTATAGGCCTGGTGGTTACGGACCCGGCATTTTTGGACCTGGCGGATTTCAACCTGGCGGTATGGTATACAAGGGAATAAATGATTTACCGGACGATGATGACGACGATTAATAAATCTAACTAATATCTTTTTGAACTACACGGTAGTAGGTTTTATTAGACAATAAAAATACTGCAAAATAGTGCCAGTTGGACGTTGGTTACTATTGGCAGTATTTCTTTTATTAAGATTACAATTGAATTCTCAAATACGGCTTACTCATAAGAGAATAAGTCTTAGGTATAAGCAAGACAAACAAGGGGAGAGCGGAAATATTCCTTGCTTTTCATAAGGGTAATCATGGGGACGGTTCTCGAAGGCTTCAATCGGAAGTTTTGCGCGCAAAAAGGCTCAA
>JAGGAA010000149.1 GCA_017889675.1 Bacillota bacterium
ATGCAATTGCAAGAACTGCTTACGCGCTGTTTGCCACTGACTACTATATCCTCGCTCATAAGCATTCGGCCTAGCCTTGCTTACTAAACCAACATGATCTTGACAATAAGTTGCGTATGTTAAGTTGGGACAACCAGGATATCGACACGGCTTCGCAGGTTTTCTCGGCATATTTCACGTTTAGTTAAGTAAACAATTTAATTGGAGTCTGCGTTAAGATCCCGTTTTTCTTCTTTACCATGGGGGCATTGGCTTTCATTGCATTGCGACTAGTGATATAACCACTGCATTTTCCATGCTGCCATTCCACTCGATTAGCCATACAAACTTCTATACCGCGATTCAGGCAATCTGTCCGGCTGCAAGCTACGGTTGTCATACATACCCTCCTGCAAATAAGAAAACCGCCCGGATTGGGCGGTTCTTAGTTTTTTACTTACTAATAGTATATCACGGTTTTTCGACAAATACCGTCTAGACTTTTTCCAAAATAACGTCCCTTTAGCATGCCTACTGAATCTATAAAAGCTATAGATTAGTAATTTGCTACATGATCATGCCTCCATCTACTTTAAGAATTTGCCCTGTAATATATCTTGCTTTATCTGACACCAAAAATAATACTGCATTTGCAACATCTTCTGGTTTTCCGTAAAACCCCAAAGGTATCGACGATAACATTTTTTTAGATATATCCTCTGAAAGTACTTCCGTCATATCTGATTGTATATATCCAGGCGCTATTGCATTGGCAGTTACGCCTCGTTCTGCTAATTCTTTAGCAGTTGTTTTTGTTAATCCTATAAGCCCTGCTTTTGAAGCTGAATAATTCGCTTGACCTACATTTCCCATAATTCCTACTACACTTGTTATATTTATGATCTTTCCCGATTTCTGCTGGAGCATGCGCTTAGAAACAAATTTAGTACAATTAAATGCACCCGTTAAGTTTGTCCTTAGTACCGCTTCCCAATCTTCCGCCTTCATCATCATTAGCCTAGCATCTCTTGTAATTCCCGCATTATTTATAAGTATATCAATGCTGCCAAATTGTTTTGCAATGGCGGTCACTACTTCTTTAACGGCACTTTCATCTACCACATCTAATTTAAAACCCGCTGTTTCAACGCCATACGTCTTTGCAATAGACTCCGCAACTTCCTTAGCTTTTCCCTCATTGGTACCAGTAATAATCACTTTAACTTTTTCTTCAGCAAGTTTTTCCGCAATAGCTTTTCCTAAACCACGCGTGCTACCAGTTATTAAAGCAATTTTATCTTTCAGTCCTAAATCAAACATATTAATTCTCCTTACCACCTTTAGTTAAAATATCTTATATTTTAAACATCGTTATTATACCCTATATCTTAAGAATATGCTTTCAAAAAAATGGTTATTTTCACAGCCGTTTATTCATAAACGCTACCTTCTCTCTTCCGACAACTTACATTTATGAAATTAATTTTAGATCAATGACTTTATAAGGAAAAACCGTCACTTATAGTTAATCCTATAGTGACGGTTTTTCGATTTATCTGATCTAGCCTTTTCCAATCAAACAGCCTTTAATGCAATCACACCAAATGCTGTCACAGCAAATTTTCGTATTGCCTTATTTTTAATATCATATACCGATTGCTTCGAGCTATATCCCAACTGGCTGGCTATGGTCTCCTTGTCCATCCGTTCCACATACCAAGACAAGAGTACTTCCTTATATTGTTCGCAGCCGGGTTCCTCTGCAATATAGTCCAGGACATCCTCCACCTTTTCCATTTCGACAAGGGTCAGTTCCCTCATTTCCTGCCACTTTTGAATCGCATACAATTGGGTTAGCGTATCATGTGCCCGTGATGCACGAACTCCCGTGATATCCATCACCACCGCAGTCGGATTCTTCGGCGCGGTTTGTTTCATCAATCCTTTAATCATTCGATCAGAGTATTCAATGCTCTTGGATAGATCGCGATAATATTTCAAGAAATTCTCCGCTTCCCGAATGCAATCCACAGCTAAACCTCCTTTGGGGTCCTGTTAATCACTAGACTTTTTCGTACTCGTAAGGCCAGCAGTGATTTTTCACGAGCTTGCTGCACCAAACGTTGTTTATCAGCCCACTTATTTCGTCTGTTCCATTCAGCATTAACCGGCAGCATGTTCATGTAGTTTCCTCCCTTTTTCTTTATCCTGCCGATCCCACCTTTGATAAAACGTATCAACCGTTTCTTCCGTTACACCTCGCTCGGAAAAATAATCTAAAATGGCGTTTTTCTCGGCTGCGGTTTTATAAAGAAGAACATCCGTCCGTATCTCTCTCGCTAATTCACTTGCAACATTACTCATATCTAACGAGTAGTTATACCAAGCATGAAATTGTTTGCCGTGTAAACTACTATTTACCAGGCGTATCTTAAAACTCCAATTTTCCTCTGCCCACTCAACTGGTTTATACCCCGCCCGTAGCATGCCTGCCTTAAACTGATCATGCGCAACATACGACTTCGTTATTTCCTCAAACAAATGCTTTAGCTGATAACTTGTCTGCCTATGATTAATTTTCTTAGCTGGTTGGATAAACTCACGAATCCACCAATGTAAATCCTGCCTTGTCGTCTTGGTTAGCCGCCCGTATTCCTGTTTTAATTGGTCTATCGTTTTAATAATAGCCAAGCTCCTCTCTAAATTTTTTGCTACATTCTTTTCGGCAAGTGCGTATTCAAACCAAACAGATCGTATTACTGATGCCGATTTATCTGAAATTCCGGCAATCCTTATGGTTACTAGGTTTTCAAGGATTTCACTTACAGATCTTCTTAGAGTCTTATATATAAATATATATAGTATTATATTGATAAATCTTTATCATAATATATTACTTAAGCTATCTGTAATAATCAGTATTTATAAGGGTTCCATCCGTACTGGGTTCGTAATACATCCGTTTTAGCTGTCCGGTTTGACGTAAATTCTCAGCGATTTACCATCAATGCTTCGCACTTCACTTTTAAAGAGTTTCTTGTTGCTTATGATTCGGCCAAAGTTAATATTACTTACCGGAGACAAGCCGTTTTCTCTACACCACGACGCATATTGCAGATACACATCCCGAGCCGTTTTATTTACAACTTCATGCGTATTAACAAACAGCAGTACTGGATTATTAATTTCTTCGTACTCCTTCAACTGCTCAGATACCTTAGAACTATCGGTAAAACGTTTGTTAGCAAGTAGCCGCTTCAGTCCAGTGATGCCAAGCTTCAATAGATATTTCATACCCTGCTCCGTGAGTAGCTTGTCTGTGATAAGCGGATCATAATCGGAGTCGAGCGGGCTAAATTTAGCATTAAACGGGATAATAATGAGACGTCTCATAAAGCCATGGCTTTGATCATTAATCCTAGGCATTTCATTTGTGCAGAAGATAAGCGTTGCATAATTGTCCAATATAAAGGGCGTTTCCCCCTTATTTTCGACCATAATACTGTCACCAGTTACCAGTTTCTTGAAAACACTGGAATTTTCCCGGTAATTACTGCTAATATCGTCCCCTATATTCGCAAGTTTCCCGAATAATTGTGCGTTTACGAATCGTTTTTCAAAGTCAGCTGGTTCTAGCGTCGCGATATTTTCCCTACCTAACAGGGTTTTTATCATATCTAAAAAGGTAGATTTTCCATTCTCACCCCCAGCAGTTAGGAAGAAAGCCTTCCCGAACGTTTTTTTCCGATACAAGCAATAGCCGATCATTTCTTCTAACAACAGTCGCAAGTTCTTATCCTTGCAGGTTATTTTATCAATGGCCACATCGGTGGTTTCGTCATACGCATTTGGATCATAGTCATAGGGAACTCTGTTTTTCAGCACAATCTTCGGTGTATAGGCCAATAGGCTATCCGTTTCACAATCATATATTGTGGTTTTTAAACCAATATAGCGTGGCTCGGCCAGTTTCGTCTCATTCCGGCATTTTATCTGTATATATTTTGAGATTTCATTTCGCTGGTTATTTTTTAAGTTTGGTATTTTATCCAGCATTTTAGACTCAAATATTTCCCATTTATCGGTGTAAAGTGCCTCATTATATACATGTAGCAGGCCATTAATCCGAACCACATGCTCATTATTCATAAACCAATGGGCAAACCGGTCATGCAAAAACTTACCCTTTTCATTAAAAAATATTTCTGTTGGAAAGGCTTCATCCCGAGTAATAGTATCAATCTCTCTTTGAGGGAGAGGTGCTTTAAGAATGAACCGATTGATAAGATTAATGGTTTCAACGATGGCATCTTTGTCCAGCCCTGCCGACTGAAGCTTGATGATATAGTTAAAGAATTCTTGGTTTCTGCCATCTCCCTCGCCAAGCTGAAACCAATCAACCGAGCTTATTTTTACTGGTCTTAGCCAGTCGGGTAGCACATCAAGATCATCAGTTTCATTTAGCCATTCACGTTTGACACCATCAACCACTAGCGGAACCAGTCCATTTTTTAACCCTACACCAACATCCACACAGATGCCTATCGGAGTAAATGTTTTAACCGACCGGTTTCTCACATCAGCGTTTTTGAAATAGAAATGCATGCCTCGGGTTGTTTTTAGAACACTACAGTTTATCTCAAGATGCTTTACGATGTTATGCACGATTTCAGCGTGCTCTCGATTGTCCACGTCAATTTGAATCATGTCATCGGCTAATACACCAGCATAGTCTCCCCTTGTCGGCGGGGACTGCCGAAGATTTTCGATTTTTTCCAGCGGTACTTTACCACGAGTTCTCAAGTATCCTTTATACATTTTGACCACCGCTTTCTAAGAAATCCTGCAGACGTTTGTTCGCGACATCAATATACCAGGAAACATCTAACTTGCCAGGCAAGGGCAGTTGATTTACATTGCCGTTTTCAATAAAACACCGTTCAGGCGTATTCGCTATCTTTTCAACGCGGTCTAATGTTTTCTGCTTAAAAACTCCTGCATCGTACTTACTGCGAGAGGCAAACACTCGTAACACCCGCTCGGCTAATCGCTTATCGCCATGCAAAGCATAGAGAT
>JAGGAA010000150.1 GCA_017889675.1 Bacillota bacterium
ATTTTAGACCATGTGTCACTGTAAGATGTGCAACCACAGGCTCAAGAAACCAGAATCAATAAAGCGTGGTCTTGGGCCTAACTGCCAAAAGAAGTTTGAGGCAATGGGCAGCCCAGAGCAAACACAATTTGAGTTTAAGACAAGCAAATGGGACGGAATGAGCATGTTAGAGCAATACCGGATAATAAAAAAGCGATTGGGAGAGTGAGGACGTGAAAAAGTTTCAATATACACTTCATAAAGAGTTATGGAACTGGCTGGCTGACAATCCTGATAAAGAAAAATATCAATGGCCAAAGTTTATAGGAAATGGCGGCGATATTTCAATACCTAGTCATTATTGTTTTGCCTGTTGTTATGCGAAACATTGCTACGATATATATTTTGATTGCCCTTTAAAATTTAAAATGTACAAAAATGACTGTTTAGGCGGTATGTATTATTACTATGAAGAAGCTGTCGGAGAAAAACGTTCTATATACGCCAGACTAATAGCAAACCTACCAGTAAAAGAAGGTATTGATTACATTTAATTTTGCTGAGATATAGGGCAGACTAGCCCATGTTAGTATAACCAATTAGATTTTATGTATGTGGGGGCGGGGCGATGCGAGACAGTATACCAATTTGTAGAAGCATATTAAAACATTGGATTTTTGAAGACGCTGAATACTTAAAAGTTTGGTTAGCTATGGAATGATTTGAAGATAAGTGAAAATAGATTGCGGAAATTAATGAATTTATTGGTTGAAGAAAACATGATTGAGTTAGTAAAAAAGACCGGAAAATCTACAATTTATCGCATAACAAATTATGAAAAATTCAACCAGCAAGACAACCAGGAACAAGACCAGGAATATCAAGATGTTGAAGAATTCGACAACCAGCAAGACAACCAGCAAATAACCGACAGACCACCGACAGACAACCAACAAACCACCAATAATGAAGAAGGTATAAGAAAGATAAAGAAGGTTAAGAACAAATACGGCAATTTTAAAAATGTTCTTTTGACCGAAGATGAATTATTTAAATTGGAAAATGAGTATGGGGTTGGAGATACTAAAACAGCTATTGAATATTTAAGCGCATACATCGAAGAAAAGGGCTATAAGAGTAAAAGCCACAACCTAGCAATTAGACGATGGGTATTTGAAGCATCAATGAATAAGAAAAATAAACCAAAAGAACAGTTGCCGGAAAGGAAGTTAGCGGTACTATGATCGATTTCGAAACAGAAAAACAAATACTCGCATGTATGATACAGGACAAAGAGTGCTTAGAATCCGGTGTGTACGATGTTAACCCTGACCATTTCTCGCAAAAGTTCTGCAAAGATGTGTTCTACAAGATCAAGGAAATGTATGAAGCCAATATGACGGTTAATCCGGTTACGGTGGCGACTGAATTGCGGGACATTGTTCACGCCAACGGTACAACGTGGCTGCTGGTTAAAGATGCTAAACAGTTAGCGCACAGGATGCTAGAAACAATAGGATTAAGGCTTGGTAAGAAGACTAACGGCGGCATTTGCACAAGGTTTGCAAAGCTGAACAAAATAATTAACGGCGGGGTTTTGCCGGGGCAGTTATTAATGGTAGGGGCCAAGACCGGCGAAGGCAAGACAGCGTTTGCTATGAACTTAAACCACGATATAGCCGTTAAGCAAAAGATACCTAGCTTGTATGTTAATACCGAAATGAGCGACAAACAAATTGACTTTCGTAATTCAGCTATTCTTTGTGCTAAAACAAAATTTACTCATTCAGATTTTGCTACTGGAAATATGACGCAGGAAGAATATGATGGCCTTCCGGTTATGTTTGAGAGGATGTATCAATCCGGTTTCCACACAACTACACAGCCAAACTTAAACATCAATAAACTCATAAGCATAGCCAGAAAGTTTAAATCAAAAACAGGTATGAAATTTATGGTTGTTGACTATGTAGGTCGGATGGATACGACTGATTCTAAACTTTCCGAGTGGCAAGTATTAAAGAACATTGCTAAGAAGCTTAAAACCTTGGCACAACAGCTTGAAATAACGATACTAATGCTTGTCCAGATAAACGATGACGACAAAGTAAAAGGCGCAAAAGACATGAAAGACGAGTGTGATTTATTCGCTCACCTAAGACAGATGACACCGGAGGAGTTAGCTGAAAATCCTGGATTTAATTATTTCCTTGCGGTAGAGAAGAACCGGGACGGAATGACAGGGCTAATAAAACTAAAGTTTATCGGCGAAAAAATGTATTTCATAGGAGAGGATGAAGATGCAAAACTGGCTGAGAGACAACATGAACCGGGAACAAATACTCAAACTACAGGAAGTACGGGCGAGAGCACTTATGGCGGCAATTATAGGCAGGGCAAACAAAGAAAAATGCCGTTTGAAAAAGAGGCGAGAGGGAACTCGCAAGTAAACTCCGTGAACATGGATTCACTAATGCTAGACGGTCAAAACAGTATAGCGGTGAGGGTGATGATTCTGCCGATGTGATAAAAGCCCTACCCGGGGTGTACATCGAGTGCAAGAGGGTAGAGAGATTAAATGTACCAGACGCAATTAAACAAGCTGTTAGGGACTCTGTAGACGGCGAGAAGGGCAAGCCGGGAGTATTCCATAGACGCAATAATGAACCTTGGCTTGTGACAATGAGGCTTGATGATTGGATTGATATATACCGTGAGTATTTTAGCGGTATGGAGGGATAAGGATGTATGCAACAGGACTAACTAGCAAAAAACCTAATCCTGAAATAGAAAAACAAGTACTTAAACTATATAACCAAGGATGCAGTGATGTAAAGATAGCTGGTATTGTCGGTGTTACATCGCCAACTATATCAATCTGGAGGAAAAAAAGAGGACTTCCATACAACAAAAGAGGCATACTTACCGCTGATGAAAAGAAAACATGCTTGAAATTGTACAAACAAGGTAAATCAGATGGAGAAATTTCTAGGGTTTCGGGTATCGCATTACACATGATATACAGGTGGAGACATAATGCGGGATTGTCAGCTAATGTAGGGATATATTCATACGGTGTTAGTTATAAGAAAGCATTACCACCGGAACAACATGAAGACGCAAGGTGCTTTTTAAGAGCGATAAAAGCGTTAAAGGATAACGGGTGCAAGAATATAGACTTAGACATGCTTAGAGAAGTTTATCAGCGTGTTAGGGAAATGTAGGGGAGTGTTGAGAAATGAACAACGACGAAGCAAGACAATATTTCAAGGATAAAGGGCTAACATACTCGGTTTTAAATACTCAAACAGTAAAACTCCTTAAAAATCTTGTACAGAAAGAAATTGACAAGCTGAAAAACGAGAAAAATGATTGCTGCTTAATTAGTATAAACCGTTTGCGACCTGTTAATAGTCAACTTTCAAATGGTTGGGTTGAACTCACTGTAAAAGGTGATTATTTCGATAATCGTGAAGCAATAACGTTTAATCGTGACGGGTTTATAGGGTTTGCAGGTTGGGCTAGTACGAAAAACTGTCAGCCGTTTATAGATGGCTTTATTAAATGGTGCGATGAGGTTAAGGGGAGTGTTGAGGATGGCAAGGGAACACAAATTCAGGAGAACTATTGAATGATTAGATGGGGGTGGGGTAGGTGCTGACAGAATACACGCTGTTCGGCGTAAGAGATAAAGTACAAATAGCAATTGACCGGATACGGCAGTTTGAGCCGCCAGAAGGGTACTATGTGGCGTTTAGTGGTGGCAAGGATAGCTGTGTAGTGCTGGACTTGGTTAAGAAGGCCGGGGTTAAGTATGACGCTCACTACAACCTGACAACGGTTGACCCTCCGGAACTGGTTTATTTTATCCGGGACCATCACGCAGACGTTGAGGTGCATAAGCCAAAGGAAACGATGTGGCAGTTAATTGTTAAGAAGCGAATGCCTCCACTCCGACAAGTTAGATATTGTTGTTCAATTTTAAAAGAGGGCGGAGGAAAGGATAGGGTAGTAATAACAGGAGTCCGTTGGGCCGAGAGCGTAAGACGTTCAAAACGCCGGATGGTCGAAACGTGTAGAACTAATAATTCTAAGAGGTTTTTGCATCCGATAATTGATTGGTCAGAGCTTGATATATGGGATTACCTTAGAAAAAATAATGTTCCTTATTGCTCGCTTTATGACGAAGGGTTTAAACGGATTGGGTGCGTGTTGTGTCCCCAGCAAAGTGGAGAAGGAATGAAACGGGATGCTAAACGATGGCCTAAATTAGCAGAAGCATATAAACGGGCATGTGTTAAGGCTTTTAACAAAAATGTTAAAGATAAGCGCGTTCAGAGAAGTTGGAAGTCTGGAGAAGACATGTACGAGTGGTGGATAAACAATAAGGCCAGCGAAAAGGTCGATCCAGACCAAACAGTGATATTCGAGTAAAACAAAAGAACAAGGCCCGCGTCATATCTGGCCTTGTGCAGTAAGGGTAAACATGAAGGATTGGAGTCAGTAATATTATCCCCGGATGTGCCGGGGTTATGTGGGAGGGGTAAGCAATGAGAGTAATAAGATTAACCAGTTTATCAGGTAAACCGTATTATTTTAACACAGATGCTATCACTTCTTTTATGGAAAATGCTGAAGGAAAAACAGCATTAAGTATATTAGAACCTGTTGAAGATGGGGCACAACCTTATTATTTAGTTAAAGAAACGCCTGAAATAATATGGGAAATGCTGAAAGATTTGGAGAGTGAAAAGCATGAATGATGTGATAGCCAAGATTGATCGGGGAGAGTTGGCAATAGCATTAGTAAAAATGTCAGAGCCAAAAGGGGAACCAACATTTTTTAGTGGAGAGAGATTTGATGATTCTGGGGAAGAACTCCTACGACTTGCTAAGCTGGGGCAGTCAATGCAGTGGATAGACGGCACTCCACCAGCGTTCGGGCCGGATGAACGCAAATGGGTTATCTTTGAATATCTAACACCATTTTTGAAGACAAAAGCTTATCTTACGGTATATTGGAACGGTGTGTCATACTGTGATAAAAAGGTGCGGTTTGCGAGAAAATGGATGCCACTACCTGAACCGCCTGTAGGTGCTGATAATGGCTAGAACGCTTAAAAACTGCCGAATAATTAGGCGTGGTCTATGGCTTGGTGTTGGCAAACCAAAGGTAGAAAACGGCAAGTGCGAAGGATATTGTACCAATGAAAGCGATGAAACGTCTGAATTATGCAAGCAATGTAGGCTTTTGAAGGAGGGCTAACAATGTATAGCGATAAGGCTATTGATAAGCTGATAGAAGCGATAAAACAAGACAGCGAATTTAGAGATGAATTTATGAACAGAATTTCAAGAATGGATTTTTGCCCAAATAGAGTAGGTTTAAAAAGGGATTGCCACTTGAATACTTGTTACGATTGTTGGCAGTACGCACTATCTACAGAGCCGGAGGAGGCTGACAATGGCTAAGATAACACCGGAACAGGCCATAGAAATACTACGAAGAATCATAGAAGACCCTAGCGAAGAAGATTTAGTACCAACTGAAGCTAATCAGATCATAGAAGCAATACGTGATATGAATAATGTAGTACAAGCGGCAGAAGATTTACTACGTGATTGTCGAGACAAAAATAAATGCTCTACACTATGCGAACCACCATGGGGTGAAGGATGTCCCAATATAGGTATTTGCAAGGCTTTACAACGATTGGAGGGCGGTAATAATGGATAAGATAGCACCGGAACAGGCCAAAACTAAATTACTGCTAATGGCTAGCATATTGGGTTATAACGATGACAATGAATTAGCGGATATAGCTAACATGCTGGATGATATGGCTAATGTAGTAAAAGCGGCAGGAGATTTACACCTATTAGGCTATGGAGAAAATTATTGCAAAGTTTCAACAGAATCAATGAAAAATTTACGTGATGCTTTAGAGCGATTGGAGGGCGGTAAGTGATGGACGGTAATACAGCGTTTGTGCTGTGTATGATAATATTTTCATCATTCTTTTGGTTGCCAATATTGTTATGTGGTATTGCCGGTATTGTTTCAGCGTGGAGAAAGGGGTGGTAAGTGATGGGTGAGTGTAAGCATTTATGGAAAAAGTATCTTGGATTTGCTGATCGTCCAGCCACAGAACGTCAATACTGTGCTAAATGCGGTATGGATAAGGAAACCTGGTTAGAACAAAACCTCCAACAGGCAGAGAAAACAATAGCGGATATGTTGATGTCAACCAAACCACTTGAAGAATATGAACGTCTACAGCGTGATAATAAGGCGTTAAGGTGTTGCGGGAATTGTATAAATGAATTTAAAAGATGTGATGCGGGAGAATGTTTTAAAAATGGATACTCGCATTGGGTAATCGATGGGAAGCTGGTGAATAAGGGTGAGTGATAAAAAGATATTAGAAGGAATATTAGAGGATTGTTATTTGATGAACATAGAAAAAAAATGGCCAAAAAGTGAAAAATGCGGGAGAGAATTATTACATTATGAATTTAGATCATATGAAGGGAAGCGAGTTCGAATCACAATAGAGGAAATAGAGGGATAACCCCTGCACTAAGGAGGATGACGATGAGTGAAAAATGCACCATATGTGGAGAAGAAATATTGATATATAAGAAAGACAAGCCAATATGCTTAAATTGTGATGAGTACGAATTAACGGAGGAGGCGACCCGCAATACAAAAACTGACTAACATACTATACAACATGCTGTGCACTTCGGTAGGGTGGATAATAATAATCTTGGTGGCTATAGCGATAAAGGAGGCGTTGTGATGGGTAGACGTAGTAAAGAAGCACAAAAGCGCAGGAGAGAGAAAAAAGAAGCTAAGAAATAATTAAAGGGGCGGATAACACCGCCCTATTGGTGTATTGATTATTATTTTGGGGAGGGGCATAAACATGAACGATGATGGAGCAAAAAGATTAATGTCAGCCATATTAAAAAGGGCTGTAGATGATTATGAGCATTCCAACGGTTGTCCGGAGTGGTGTACGGTAGAAGAGTGCTAAAATAAAAAAATATTTCACAATTTCTGTGATTCTAAAAAGTTTATCCATATTGCATGGGCAGCTACACTATGCGAGAGTTTGGATTTAGATCATAAAAAATATGTAGAAGTCACGATGACAAAGGGACAGATACGCAAAGACACTTATAAATATATTGAATCTGAGTTAAGACATTATAAACAGACCTGCCGAGAATTGGAGAGTATGAAGAGAGATATAATT
>JAGGAA010000151.1 GCA_017889675.1 Bacillota bacterium
GTAAACTCGCTACGCTCAGACAGTACGGATTTTTTTACGGAATACCGCCCGGCTTTTCTCCTGCGGAACGCTTTTTCCGGCAAAGGCCGGGGAGTACGGAAGTTGCGGAAGTAAGCGCTAGCGGCGAAGCGTCGTATGACGGCCGCCTGTGCCGTTTTTTGTACTTAACACCCCTTGTTTTATAATGCCTCCGCCACTCCCAAAACTTATAAATTTTGATACATAAAAAAAGATTCGCATAATTTGCGAACCCCTAATTTTGCTGGTATTATTCGATATATTATATATTGGTCGGAGCGACAGGATTTGAACCTGCGACCCTTAGTCCCCCAGACTAATGCGCTACCAAACTGCGCTACGCCCCGATATTTTATCTGTCAGCCATAGGCAGTTGATACCATATGTCTGACTGACAAAATTTATTGTACCCAATTTAGCGGGATATGTCAACCCTGAATGCTGCTTTTTTTTGGGGAAACCCTGCTTACGCCATTACGGAGCAGGATTTCCCGGAACTTTTATCCCTAATTTATATGGCAACTATATAACAACAGCACCTTGTTGGTCAATTTGCAAGAGATGATATCTTGCTTGCACTTTGTAGTTACTAAAAGCTTTAACCATAGCCTTCCCGATCAGATCAGCGTTGCCTGCTTCAGTAAAGGCTAACAGGCAGGGACCAGCACCGCTTAGAGCCGCCCCGAGCGCGCCTGTTTGGCGGGCAGCTGCCAAGACTTGCGTCATCCCAGGGATAAGTTTTTCTCGGTATGGTTGGTGCAGTCGATCTTCCAGCGCATGAGACAGTAGCTTTAATTCGCCGGTACATAGTGCACCAATTAAGAGTGCTGTACGGCTGACATTAAATACCGCATCAGCAAACGGCACTGTTTCCGGCAAAACCTTGCGGGCAGCTTTCGTAGATAGGTTAAATTCGGGAATTACTGCGATCATCGAAAATGCTACTGGTGGTAAAAACCGAAGATATTTAACGCTGGCATTATCCATAATACTAACCGTAATCCCACCAAAAATGGCAGGAGCAACATTATCAGGATGGCCTTCAATGGTTGTCGCCATAGTTAAAAGATCTTCTTTGGTAAAGTGTCTGCCTGTAAGTTCATTGGCACCAACAAGGCCACCAACAATAGCAGCAGCACTGCTGCCGAGACCGCGGGCCAGGGGAATATTATTAAGCATAGTAAGCTTTATACCTTGCTCTTTATGGCCGGTTTTGTTTAGAACCATTCTAATGGCCTTAACAACAACGTTAGACTCGTCAGCGGGAATGAACCCGGCCCCTTCGCCAGTTACCGTCAAAGATATACCGCCCTCGTCATGTAAGGTAAGCTCAAGATCGTTGTATATTGTACATGCAATGCCGACCGCATCAAATCCTGGACCACAATTTGCGGTTGTTCCCGGCACGCGAATTTTTACAGTGTTTTCCATAGTATCGCCACCCTTTGACCTTATGAAATTTGTTCAGCTTCTACGCGAATAACACTACCTACTTTACTTACTACTGACATACCCAGCAAGGTGTTCATCGCTAGCCGAATATATTCATCAGATACCCGATAGGTAATAAGGACAAGTTCGGTAGAACCTTCAACTTTTCGTTTTTGAATGACAGAATGTAAGCTGACCTGCTGCGCGCCAAATGCTCCGGCAATGGCAGCTAGTACGCCTGGTTTGTCTTCAACAAGCAGCCTAATGTAATAAGGGGATTCTGTCTTGCTGACCGGGTAAATAGGCTTTTGGCTAAAGCAGGTACATAAAATCCGACTGCTGACATTATGTCGAATATCGCGCGCGGCATCAATTATATCAGCAACAATGGCACTAGCTGTTGGTAATTCACCGGCGCCACGTCCGTAAAACATGGTTTCGCCGACAGCATCCCCTTTGACAAATATGGCATTAAATACATCGTTTACTGCAGCTAACGGGTGACTAACTGGCAAAAATGCCGGATGCACACGGACAGTAATACCATGTTCATCTTGTTTGGCAATGGCTAGTAGCTTGATAATAAAACCGAGTTCTTTCGCATATTCAATATCTTGAATCGAAATGTTGGTGATGCCTTCGATCGAAACATCATCAAGTGTAACGCGGGAATTGAAAGCAATTGATGCTAAAATAGCAATCTTTCGGGCAGCGTCAAAGCCGCCGACATCGGCTGTTGGATCAGCTTCAGCATAGCCTTTGGCCTGTGCTTCGGCAAGTACGTCGGCATAATCCATTTTCTCATTTGACATTTTTGTAAGCATATAGTTTGTCGTTCCATTAACTATGCCCATGATTTCAGTAATCTGATTGGCAGCTAAACATTGTTTCAGAGGGCGGATAATGGGAATACCACCGCCCACACTGGCCTCAAATAGAAAATCAACCTGGCCAGCTTCCGCTGCCTCAAAAAGTTCACGACCATATTGGGCGACAACATCTTTGTTAGCAGTGACGACATGTTTGCCGGCTTTAAGTGCAGCCAGCATATATTCTTTAGCTGGACTTTCTCCGCCCATCACCTCAACGACAATTGAAATATCCGGATCGTTTAGGATTTCTGCAAAATCAGTTATGAGTTTAGCGGCTGGTATTATATTTCTAACTTTGTTAGGTTCCCTCACCAGTATTTTCTTAATTACAACTGGTTTCCCTACCTTTTGGGCAATATCCTGGGCATTATTTGTTAAAATTTTAACAACGCCGGTACCTACAGTTCCCATTCCCAGCAAAGCAATTGTAATTGCACTCATAGTCTGCCTCCTAAGCTTGACCTAAAACTTCTAGTCTTTTTACTCCATCGACCATTCTCAACTTGTCAAGCAGGGCCTCTAAGTCGATAACTAACTCAGCCGTTTCAATAGAAATTGTTGCATTGGCCACTCCTTGCAGTGGAATACCTTGATTGATAGTTAGCACGCTGCCATGATCATTGGCAACAGTGTTTAAAACCCGTGACAAAACGCCTGATTTGTGTTCTAGCAGTAAAGCGATTGTTACAATCTTTTCTTTGCTTGCTTCGTAGAACGGAAATACATAATCCTTATATTTATAGTAGGCGCTGCGGCTTAACTCCATTTTTTCCACTGCTTCGTTGATTGTTCGTGCTTCGCCGCGTTTTAACAGCTCTTTTACTTTAATTGTTTTTTTAATGGCTTCGGGTAAAATTTCCTCCCGAACTAGATAGAAAATAGCTTTTTGTCCTGTAACCATAGTTCTCCTCCTTGGTACTGCTGTTGCGGATGGTTATCTTTATATGGTAGACATTATATCATCAAAATAACAGATTATACAAGCAAAAATACAAAAAAATTAGTCAGTCCGTTACAGACTGACCGCTAATTCAAGATAAAGTATTGGTTTATTTAAAATATGATACATATTAATCCACCACTACCGTCATTAACAATTTTCTGAAGCGTATCTTTTAGTTTCATTTGTGCATTTTCCGGCATACTTGTTAATTTATTTTGAATGCCTTCGCGCACTAGCTCATTTAACGACTTACCAAACAGGTTAGTACGCCAGATTTTTTCCGGCTCACCTTCAAATTCACGCATGAGGTACTGAATAAGTTCTTCGCTTTGTTTTTCGGTGCCAATAATAGGTGATATTTCAGCTTGCACATCAGTGCGGATAATATGTAAAGAAGGTGCTGAAGCTTTGAGCTTTACACCAAAGCGATTGCCTGTACGAATAATCTCTGGTTCTTCCAGGACCATTTCATCAAGTTGCGGTGGCACGATACCATACCCGGTTTGCTCAACATCTTCAAGCGCGGCTGATATTTTATCATACTGCCGTTTGGCAACTGACAGGTCTTTCATAAGTCGCAACAAGTGATGTTCTCCTGTTATGGTAAAGCCGGTGAGTTCTTCAAGCACATTATAGAACAGATCGGCACGCGCGGTCATTTCGATAACTGCAATGCCATTGCCAAGATCCATATCATGAAGAATTACATCGGCAACAAAATCGCAGCCTGACAAATCGTCAATTGCCCGGTCAATATCACGGAGGCGGCGAATATATTGAACTACATTACTAACAGCACCTTCAAATTTCAGGCGCAGCCAGTGGTCTTTATCAAGTTCTTCGACCCACTTGGGCAGGGTAATATTGACTTCTCTAACCGGAAACTCATAAAGTACCTCTTGCAAAATACCATAGATATCATCATGAGATAATTGAGCGCAATCGACCGGAATTACCGGTACATCATAAGTGCCTTCTAATTTTGCTACAAGTTCCCGTGTTTCTTTGGAATTGGGCTTACCAGTGTTTAGAATTACCAAGAAAGGTTTTTGTAGTTCTTTAAGTTCACTAATGACCCGCTCTTCCGCCGAGATATATTTATCTCGTGGCAGATCGGTAACAGTCCCATCAGTAGTAACCACTAAACCAATTGTAGAGTGTTCAGTAATTACTTTGCGAGTCCCTACTTCGGCTGCTTCCTGGAAGGGAATTTCGTTCTCGAACCAGGGCGTGAGCACCATACGAGGCCCGTCTGCTTCTTCATAACCTAACGCACCCTCAACCGTGTAGCCAACACAATCGACCACCCGCACTCTGACATTCACATTATCTTTCACATTAATTTCTACTGCCTCATTAGGAATAAACTTAGGTTCAGTTGTCATGATAGTTTTACCGCCGGCACTTTGCGGCAACTCATCTTTAGCACGTTCTTTGTCATATGGATTAGTGATATTAGGCAGTACCATAGTCTCCATAAAGCGCTTGATAAAGGTTGATTTACCCGTGCGGACCGGGCCGACTACACCAATATAAATATCTCCACCAGTGCGTTCGGCGATATCTCTAAACAGGTCGAATTTTTCCATCTGGCATATCCCTCCCTGATTACGGTAATTGTCATTATAAATATATGACAGGCCCCTTAAAATATTACAAAATAAAAAAAGTATGGTAACTAAAAAGTAACTTACCATACTTTATTAGCCACCATACTTTTTTATGCCAAGTTTATTTAATTCCAGTTTAA
>JAGGAA010000370.1 GCA_017889675.1 Bacillota bacterium
ATAGCCAGTTCCTCAGGCAGCATATCTTTGGTATTATCTTCTTCAACTTCACTAACCATAATTTCAAAATCAAGACCAATTAGTTTTAAAAGCTGCTGGCGCCTCGGTGATGCTGACGCTAAGATTATTTTCATGCCCTACCCTCCTAAAAGCGCCGGAACAGCATAATAGCTGCTATAATTCCTAGTATGCTCATCAAATTTGGGTATAAAGCAAAGCCAATGACAACTTTTATTACATACAAATTAATTGCCACTGGCGGCAAATCAAATACGGGAAATGGTTTGATAAGATAAGGTGCAACCCCTGAGAGCAAGCTGGAATTCGCAGCTAACTCGCCCAAAATACCACCAACTATTGCCCCGGTAATTAGAAATAAAACCATCATTCCCATACTTTTGCCGGCTGAACTGCTCCTATTACTGCCGGTTCTCACCTTATCCCCCCTTAGAATGAAAATAAATAATCCTTGCATTTTACAAGGACACTATTTATTTACCTAATTAGTTTTCTAATTTTTGACCCCATACTTTGTTGGTGCCTTAGCAAAACAGTAGTCAGCCGCCAAACCGGTAAATAAGCCAGTAGGTACCGCAAATATAAGCAAGTATGGTACATACCATAGAAGCCCTACGCTATGTACAAGTACGGCTGCCAAACTCACTTGGGTTATATTATGAACGGCTGCACCTATTAAGCTAACACCAGCAAGCGAAAATACCCCTTGGTAATTATTACAGATATGCACCATAATAAAAATGCTTGCAAGCGCCCCCCCCATGCTCATAACAAATGCCGGCCCCAAAAGGGAGCCGCCAAATAAGGAGCCTAGGAAAACGCGAGCAATAGCAACATACACAGCATCCCGCCAACCTAGCATAAGGATTGCCAGCAGTGAAATAATATTGGCTAACCCTAGCTTTACACCAGGTACAGGCACAGGAATTGGCAACTGATTTTCCAGTACATGGAGAGCAGATGCCATCGCTACTAAGCGGAGTACTTATCCAACCTGATTGTACACATATCTGATCAGGGCAATCGGATTCTTTCATGTGCACACGACCATCTTTATATTCAACAACATTAAAGCCGTTATGACCGTCAATTCTAAATTCTCCCACATAACCTTGTCGTAGTGGAAAGGTCTTAGTAATTTGACCATCAACAGATATAACTACAGTTTGCGCTTGACTGCTCTGCTCTGATATATAATAGATATTTAGACCAATACCTACTAATGCAAGTGTTACTAGTACAACAACCAACCATTTGTCAGCTTTTGTCAACATTAGCTTGCCACCCTGCTCATATTCTATTACATTTTACATTAAAATATAGGTTAATGCAAACAATAGCTAATTAAAACAATAGCTAATTACTGGACAGTAAAAAGTTCTTGCCCCTTAAGAAGCTTGCCGATCATCCATGAAGGCAGTTATTTTCTGTTTGGACATAATTATTTGAGTTATAGATAAATGAGGGTTTTGGGCAAACAAGCGAAAAATATGTTTGCGCAAATAGAACATAACCGTGGCTTCAGAAACAATAAGCTTAGAAGGTGTTCGCAGGTAACGCCAAAACAGTGCGGGGACCTGATCTGAATATCGTATCGCGATAAGTTGCAATAACCCCATAGCGATGCAACTGCACATTACATACCCCTCAATTGCCTTGATCGTCAGTAAAATATTCTGTTGCTGTTTTGGGTCGGTGACTTTTTCCAATGGATGAACATCATCGCGTTTGATATAGCGCTGCAATTTCGGCATGGACTTACTCCAAAAGTGGTAAGCTAACCCGCCGATTGCCTGCTTCATTTCCCGGAAGGTACATTCGATTTTGAAGCGACATCCGTACAAACGGATGATAGCCGTAGGTTCTAATTTCAAATCCGTGCTCACTAAAATAGAGAGAGAATCCTTGTATTTTACCAAAACAAAACGCAAGGGCTGGTACAGCTTTTGTCCCCACAGCAAATCTAAGCACAGGTATTGTACCAGTTCTTCCTTGCCATACAATGACACCCTTGCGCTTTTAAATTCGCTGGCACGAGTGGAAAATAGCGTTTTCAATTTAACGGCAGCTCCTTTTTTCCTTGGGCGTCCCCTGCCAGCTTTGGCGGTAGAAGGACGTGTGAAGGCACAACAAGAAAGCTTGGCCTTGGTTACGATATGCATCGTTGCTTCGCCTGTCTGATTGTACTGATTCAATCGGGTTAGAGCAGGCACGGAAAGAAAATAGCGATCCAAAAGAAACAGCGCTTTACCAAATGTTTTTGCTGCCGTAAAACCTTGATCAATCATCTGTACAACATGAGAATCCTGGCGTTCAACTGGAGATGTCCAACTAAAGATGGCTTTTACCCCATCCTGTAATTGAAAAAACAGCGGCAAACAAAACCATTTATCAGGAGTTCCGATGAGCACACCTACAGCGCCAAAAAGATGCCCGAAGATGTAACTGGCTTTAGAGGAATTTTCAGATTCCTGATGCAGCTTTTTGATACCGGGCATATAGCGGGCTTCCTTCGGTTGCTTAACTCCATCTCCAATCAGGATTACCGCATCCTTTTCACGGCAGACAGGAGCCGAAGTTTTTATAACATGAAGCCATGCCTGTCGGAGAGACTCTAAAGACCAAGCAGAGGAACGAAAAAAATGATTTAAAGTCTCATAACAAGCGGGATTTAGGACAAGATCTCGGATGAAAGAAGTGACTCCCAAATGGTCTGAACGCAGCAATAGGCCAACAATAATTACGACAAACCATTGAAATGTGGCTTCTCGGGAAAAACAAGATCGAAAAGAATGTAATATGGAATCAATAAATTTCAGCATAGTGTATGGTCAATCGGGGAGAGATATGGTAGATTAATTATTGTAACTCTTTCGCGATTGGATCTCCTTTCTTGGTGTGGAAACCTTAGGATATCACATTATCGCTGAAAGGGTTACTTTTTTTGAAAACTTTTCACTGTCCAGAAATAATAATAAGAGGGTAAAAGGCAAACATAGGCGTGCAAACGTTTACAG
>JAGGAA010000152.1 GCA_017889675.1 Bacillota bacterium
ATTCAAAAGAATATTTTACCTGTACGAAAAGGCAGAGTAGACCCTCGCAAAGTCGTCAGAACCAAATCGTCAGTGAGCTTCACATATAGAGTAGCATAATTTTTTTAAAAAATAAATTTTTTCGACAGAGATGCTTCTGTCTTATTTGTTATGCCGAAAAAACAAATACAAAAAAAATGAGTCACAGGAAAGCACGCTTTCTTTCCTGTGACTATATCGCCTTTGCATTTAAAATGGTTAACTTAATGACATTGCTAGGACAGGCTGTGTTTTTATTTATACAACCATCATTTACACATGAAGGAATTTGATTACACATGGACTTTATTGACCAATTAAAACAGTTTTCTAGCAGGGGATCCAAACTCAAAGACCAAATTGCAACTGAAGAAGCCACTAAAACGTCAATTATTATGCCGTTCTTTCAAATGTTCGGGTATGATGTTTTTAATCCTTCGGAGTTTGTCCCTGAGTTTACCGCTGACGTAGGCATTAAAAAGGGCGAAAAGGTTGATTATGCCATTCTCAACGAGGAAGGCAATCCTATTATTTTAATCGAGGCCAAATGATGCGGCGAGAACTTAGATAAGCACGACTCGCAGTTATTTAGATATTTTGGAACTAGTGCTGCAAAGTTTGCAATTTTGACGAATGGAATACTATACCGTTTTTATACTGACTTGGAAGAACAAAACAAAATGGATGAAACACCTTTTCTGGAATTCAATTTACTCGACATTAAAGAATCGCACGTAACTGAACTTAAAAAATTTCAAAAGCACAACTTTGATTTAGAAACGATATTCAATACTGCATCAGAATTAAAGTATACTAGTCAAATTAAACAGTTGTTTGCTCAGCAACTAGCCAACCCTTCCGACGCAGTTAAAGTAGGCAAGGGAAAGGTAATTAATATGTTTAAAATACCTAAAATACGCTGGAGAAAACGCTCAAAAAATAAGAGCACTTATGAGTTTAGGATTTATTTTGGTTTTGACTCTATAAAGAAATTGCCAATAGAAGAAACATTAAAAATCGAATGCGAGGATGACGAAGAAGCAGAAAGGCATGCAGACATTTTAAGTGGCAAATATGCTAAAGGTGAAACTGTTTCTACCAGTAAAATTACAATTGGAGAGTATTTTAAAAAGTGGTTAGACACTCCAGAGGCAAAAAAACTAGCTAAAAAAAACCTCGAGAGATACAAGGGCTGTATTGAATTAAGGATAATACCTTGGCTTGGAAATATAAAACTTTATGAACTAAAGCCTTCCATCCTTAACCATTTTTGCAAAAATGGTTAAGGATGGAAGTTTGATGATTTACGGAGAAAATAAATCATCAAAGCCAATAACAAAAGAATCGTTTAAAAAATACCTTACTGTCATTAGCCGGGTGTTAACTCAAGCAATCAAAAAAGACAGAATAATAACCGTTAATGTCGCTCAATTAGTTACGCTTCCGGAAACATTGGAAGAATTTGACCCCGATAAGGAAATCGTCAAGGTCTTCGTTGATAACGAGCTACAAATCCTTGGTAAAACCTTGCCGGATACTCAATACTACGAGCTATGTGCTATCGCGCTGCGCACTGGAATGCGGCGCGGAGAACTATTAGCTTTAACGTGGGACTGCATTGACTGGGATAAGTCTATCATCCATGTTAAGCAGGCGTTAACTTACACTAAGGAAGACGGCTACCAGATTGGACCTACCAAAAATAAAAAACGCCGGCGAATAGAAATCACCGACGAAGCGAAAGCGATATTAAAAGTATTACAGATATACCAAGAGTTATTAAAACAAGAGGATGAAGTTATTAGAAAGCTATTCGATGAAAGGGACCTGGTATTTTGCCGAGAAGATGGATTCTATCAGAATCCAGATAGTATAAGTAGCTGGTTTCCTGATTTCTGTGAAAAATGCGGTATAACACGTTTAAACTTTCATTGCCTACGTCATACCCATGCAAGCCATTTATTAGCCGCTGGTGAAGAGATTAGCTATGTTTCAGCGCGGTTAGGCCATAGTGATGTAACTGTTACTTACCAAAAATATTCACATTTTATACCTGTTGAAAAACGCAAATCTTTGCGAGACTTGGAACTAAAACTTGAAAAGAGAAAGAAATAAAAGTGTGTTATTATGTGCAAAAACGTGTAACACTGTATTTTTTGCCCTTGATTTAGGACAAGTTTTAGGACAAACGATAAAAAACGGGCTTGCAGATAGTCTGCAAACCCGCGAATCTCCTGGAGCCGATAATCAGATTCGAACTGATGACCTACGCTTTACGAAACATTTGGCCAACCTGTTCGGCCAAACCACTCAAGCTACCAGTATCACTAAATAAGTCAGCAACGATACGACTGTCAATTTTGCGATTATCAGCCATACCACGCATAATTTTTTCGACTTCTGTCAGCGCAAGCGCGCGGCGATACGGCCGATTTTCACTTAACGCCACAAAAACATCGGCTACACTAACAATTCTTGAACCTAGTTTTAAAGAAGATGCAGGAATACGGAAAGGATAGCCTGCGCCGTCTAAGGTTTCATGATGAAAAGCCGCCCACTCAGCAATAAGGGAAAAACCGTCGATCTGCTCAAGAATCCGGTAGGTATAGTACGGATGCTGTTTGATGATGGAAAACTCTTTATCTGTCAACTTATTCGGATTTTCCAATAGTTCGTTAGGTATCGCCAGTTTCCCCAAATCGTGAAACAAACCGGCAATTTTTATTAGCTTAATTTCTTCCCTGCTATAGCCTCTGGCCTGGGCTAAAAATGCCGAAACCTGAGCAACGCCACGGGAATGCATACCGGTAAAGCGGCTGGTTCGGTCAATAATGGTGGCAAAAATCTCGGCAATGTTTACAACATCATCGATATTGAATACCATCCGGCCATACGTATCAACCTGTCGAAAAAAATTCTGATAATAGTTGGGATTAGTTAGGTCCAGCCAGAAGCTCTCCCTGCGGGCAAACTCATGCAATGCCCGAACCAAATCAGGATCAAACAAACTGCCACTTAATTCTCGTATCGCTGATAAAATATCAGGACGCTGTTCAAATATGTAGACTTTATCTTTCAGCAATATCTCCAGACGATCAGCCAGGTTTATTATCCGACTGGTTATGGGAATATCCTTACCTGCCAGGCCGAACGGGTTAGAGCCATCCCAATTATCATGGTGATGCCGGATTGTCTCGGCCAGTATACCAAACTGAGGAGAATCCTTTAACAGCTCGTAACCAGCCTCGGCGTGACGATATACGTCTTCTCCCACCCTAAACACCTGCAGCTTCTTTCTTTCAGACCAATTAGACACGGCACCAATATCATGCAACAACGCGGCATACACTAAGATTTGCTGCTGCCCTTCATCTAATCCAATATGCTCCGCAATCCGTCCTGCGATCAATGCGGTTCGCCAATGGTGTTTCGATAAACCGTCTGTCGACAGTTCTAGCGCTATTGATAATGCACTCACTAAATTACTAGGATGGATCGTAAACAGCATGCTTCTCCTCACTCCCTATACAAACAAATTATCCGCGACAATGGCCTTTACACCAATTGTCGCGGATGGTTACAGCACTAAATATGGGCACGCCTGTCCGACAATTCAGCTTGCTTCGAGGGATTAAAGCGGTCCTCGGTACTAAGATACCCAGTTATCCGGCGCACCCGTTTAATCGGGGAACGTTCAACTGCCTTAACTTCAATCTCATCTCCATGTATACTCAATTGCACGGCAGCAAGTTCTTTCCCTTTGCGCGTCCATAGTTGCTGCTCTTCAGCAACTATGGCCCTGATCTCTTCTTCGGTAATTTCGGACTCTGCGACAACTTTTACACCGTCGATTAACATATCTATCGCCTCCACTTACGGATACTTTAATAATAATACCTACTGCATAATAGTCAATAGATAATATATTCTTTATATTTCATTATACTAAGCTCATGCCTACTGCAAGCGCTTTTACATTCAGCTCTACGAATTGCGCCTTAACATTGTCACGTATTATTTTTTCCCAATGAATAGCTTCCAGCCCCATGGATTTAATAATGGTGCCTAACAGAATAATATTCATAACCTTAGGATTACCAAGCTCTGCCGCCTGCTTTGCCGCACAGACTATTTTTGTTGGAACTTTGCTTGACAATTCTTCCAAAATTCCGGCAGGATAATCAAATTTCCCAGAAAGAATGGGCATCGAATTTATTTCATAGTCGTTTACCACAACTTTTCCAGCTGGTTTTAGATATTTCAGCCAACGTAAGGCTTCCATTTTCTCAAAAGATACCAGGATGTCGGCTCCACCTACTTCGATAACCGAAGATTCCACTTTATCTCCGTATCTAACCTGCGACGATACCGAGCCGCCTCGTTGCGACATACCATGAATTTCACTCATTTTTACGTCATATCCGGCTTCCATCAGGCCTGTTGTCAGAAGCTTACTGGCAAGTATGGTACCCTGGCCGCCTACTCCTACCAAAAGAATACTCTTCACCATATTATGCTTCCTCCTTTCGAATCGCTTGTTTCGGACAAACCTGGAGGCATACCTCACACCCTACACAGTCTAGGCCGATATTCGCCTTTTTGCTGGTCTTATCGAAGAATATGGCCGGACAACCTGTTTTAATGCAGCTTCTGCAGCCTACACATACTTCGGCATCCACAGTACAGCGCTTAGTAAAGGTTCCCCTAAACTCTTCTTTATCCTGCGGTGAAAATTTCTTTAATACACAAGGCCATCTTGTGATAATTACTGCTGGTTCATGTAAGCTCAGCGCCCAGTCCAGCGCGTTTTCCACTGTTGTAAGATCATTGGGATTAATAACTTTTACCTGTTCAATCCCACAGGCCCTTACCAGTTTTTCTATATCTACCGGAGTAGTCTCTTTGCCTTGTAAGGTATAGCCTGAACCGGGGTTTTCCTGATGTCCGGTCATGCCGGTAATTCTGTTGTCCAGGATTACCGTAATGGTATTACTCTGGTTATAGGCTACACCCAGGAGCGAATTGATACCAGTGTGGAAGAAGGTGGAATCACCAAGAACAGCGACAGCCCGCATTGGCAAGTTTTCTTGCATGCTAAATACTTGCTGCGCCCCATGACCAGCACTAATGCTTGCACCCATACAGATATTATAATCCATCGCATTGTAAGGCTCCGCAAAACCCAAGGTATAGCAGCCGATATCCCCGGAAACCAGAAGATTTTTCCGCTTACCTATGGTATAGAAAAATCCCCTGTGCGGACAGCCAGCACACAAGGTTGGCGGTCTTGGAACAACCTTATCTGCATCATAGTCAATGGACGGATTTTCTTTACCATAAATTGCTTTTCTGATAACATCAGGTGTTAATTCACCACAGAAGGGAATCAGGTCTTTACCGATACACTCAAAGCCTAATAGGCGAACTTGCTCTTCAATGTACGGATCATTTTCTTCAATAATATAAACCTTTTCCACTTTATTGCAAAATTCTTTAATCTTCTCAGTTGGCAACGGATGAGTAAAGCCTAGTTTTAAGTAGGACGCGCTATCCCCGAATACTTCTTTAGCGTAACTGCAGCATCCTCCTGAAGCGATTACGCCAATTTTGTTGCTATTCCATTCAATATAATTCAAGCTGGTATTGTTCGAGAATTCCAGCAGTTTTTGCAGTCGTTCTTCTACTTTTAGTCGCAGTATTCTGGCGTGAGCTGGTACTGTTATATACTTCTTAGTATTTTTCACATAGTCTTTAATACCAACCTCTTCCCGGTCCTTACACGCAACAATGCCCTTAGAGTGACATACTCTTGTCGTCATCCGCAGTAACACTGGTGTATCATATTTTTCACTGATTTCAAAAGCAGCTTTGGTCATATCTTTGGCTTCCTGACTGTCTGTCGGCTCCAACATTGCTATCTTGGCAAACTTCGCGTAATTACGATTATCTTGCTCATTTTGCGAGGAATGTTGACCAGGCTCATCAGCAGTAACCAGCACCATTCCGCCATTTACTCCTGTATAAGCATAAGTAAATAACGGGTCTGCGGCCACATTTACTCCGACATGCTTCATTGAGGCTATGGCGCGCGCACCAGCGATAGATGCGCCAATAACAGCTTCTAAGGCGACTTTCTCATTTGGTGCCCATTCTGCCAAAATATCTTTCTTATAGGTAGCGATATTCTCAAGTATTTCCGTGCTGGGTGTACCCGGATAGGCAGACGCAAATTTCACGCCTGCTTCGAAGGCTCCACGGGCGACCGCTTCATTTCCCGTTAATAATTTCTTCATGTACAATTCTCCTTTACGTCTTGAATGAGGTATACCAAAAAGCGCCCCGCGAGTCCTGAAGATACTAAGCTTTAAGATCGATTGAGCCCTCTTTCTGCTTCAAACCCTTCTCATTGGCTTGATCGACTTGTTGATTCTTCAGCTTATTCTTCTTGCGCGGCATACTTTGGTCAGACAGCTGGTTAAAGAACTGAATGGGACGTACAGGCGAGATTTTTCCTAATCTTTCGACAGGGGGAATCGACGTCGGTTTTCGTTCCATTTAGTACACTCCCTTTATCCATGATGTAAATTCTATCTATAATTATACCTGAACATTTTTAAATTGCATACCATTTCCTAGTTAATCACTACTACCTTACGCAGTAAAGACCTGACTCTTTTCCCTTCGCGGAATTAGAGTCAGGTCTTTTTATTTTGAAAATTCATTGAGGCCGTCACCGCTTACACCCTTGATCTCAAAACTGTTACTTATCTAGCGTTACCTACGCCAATCTCGGTTGTGTTCCATTATCGCATGTATTGCCCTTTCGTGGCGTTCATTTTCATGTTTCTGTCTTTCACGCCACTGCCTCTTCGACTCAAACGGGCGCCGCTTCATTTCTCTTTCATGGCGCTTGTTTTCCTCGTGTATTTTATGATCTCTTTCTCTTTCCCACTCTCTCTGATGTTGATCCCTTTGGTGCTCATACCGTGGCGGTTCCTCATGGCGTGGTGATGCTTCGACGACAGTAGCAAATAAACCCACTTGCATTAGTCCGACCATTGAGTAGATTATA
>JAGGAA010000153.1 GCA_017889675.1 Bacillota bacterium
GGTCTCCTGCGCAAACTGCGGGGCCACAGCGGCATTAGTGACTGCAATTTTGGGTGGCATAATATCACAATGATAATTAGTCTTCGCCAGATAGCTTGCTGCATTACCACTAATAATGTTAGATATTTCCCCCATGGCGGAAGTAACAAAACTATCTAATTCCTTTATTTCCATTCCTGACATGATTTGCACAATATTTAATGTCGTATCTTGTGGAAATTGAAATAAAATGGAACCCGCAACATCACCGATCACATTAATCTGGATATCTACTTCCTGCTTCCCACCAGCTATAGCTCCCATTGTTCCCCGGCTTACTTCAATATCTAACATAGCTTTAAAAACTTCCGTAACAGCCTTAAAGACTGGATTGACATATTCTGCCTTCATATTCTTTCCAACCCCTGTTCTGTCACATATTGTGCCATCTTCTGATCTGACGCAACCACATGATTAATTAACCAAGCCAGCAATCTACCCGCTAATTTTTGCACAGCTTCTTCATGATAACCGGCAGCTGCAAATTCTTGCGCCATACTTTGGATATCGGCCTTAAATGCCTCATGAATGGCATGATGTTCTTCAAAGTCTGGATAACCTAATGTTTGTTGATACTTTTCTTCATAATTAAAATGTGTTACTACATACTCCTGAAGAAACACCATCGTCTCCTTTACTTTCTCTATTTTTTCCTCCCAACGGCCGTCCTGGCGAATCGCTTGCACAAAATCAGCGACACGGCTAAACAGTTCCTCATGTTGCTGATCAATGGTCGGAATTCCGATTTTATATTTTTCTTTCCATAGCATAGGACATCTCCCCTTATAAATCGATAATTATTATTTATTGATTATTATAATCTAATATTTAGAAATAGTCTAGTAAAAACACCCAATAAATAAGTCCCCATCGTGGAAAAGATTAGAAAAAACATTCAAATTGCGCGAGTTTGTGTGACATTAGCAATGTCTCCTCTTGCAATTATTTTGTAAATGTGGCATGATTTTTGTTGTATACATCGTAATTGACTTATCATTTAGTAAATGTGATACTAAAAAAATAGTCCGATAGAGCATCGGTCATATACAGTGAATTGTTTATGAGGTAATGCCAATTAAATTTACATAGGTACTTTATGGTAAGGGGGATGGACGATCATACTGATTGACAGAGCATTACACACGCGGAAACCGATACACTTTAGTATGAAGTACTTTAAATGAATATGATTATGATAAGGATGTGTTTTGCAATATGAAGGGATTTTCAAAACTGACCGATGGCTTGCTTGGGCAACCGATGCTTGAGATACTAACGTCTGTTTGTGCTATGGAAGCCGCAGGAAAAAAGGTATACCGATTTGAAGTAGGCGATGCAAATATTGACCCTTATCCACATGTGATTGATGCCGTAAAGGCAGCTCTTGATGCGGGTGATACTAAGTATGTTGACTCGCAGGGGATTTTGCCGTTAAGGGAGTCAATTTGTGATTACACTAAGAGAAAATTGGGGTTTAGGCCGGATCCTTCCCAGGTCGCCATAATGCCGTCAAATAGTGTCATTGACTTTGTTATGCGTTGTGTTGTTAATCCTGGAGAGGAGGTTATATTCTCCGACCCGGGTTTTGCTGTTTATATAGCTGTTGCCAGCTATTTAGGTATAAAAGCGGTAAAGGTGCCTGTGTGGGAGAAGAATGACTTCCGTTTAAATCCGGATGACTTATTGCCGCTTATCACTGATAAGACCAGACTGATTATAATAACGTCGCCGCAAAACCCTACCGGGGGAGTCATGACAGAAGCCGAGATACTTAGGGTAGCTGAAATTGCGAGAGAAAAGGATATATATTTGCTTAGTGACGAAATTTACGCAGAAAACCTTTATGATAGCTGCTGTCACTATTCACCTTCAGTCATGGATCAATGCCGGGAACGGACCATAATTCTGAGTGGTTTTTCAAAAGGTCATTCCATGTCTGGTTTCCGACTGGGCTATGCGATTGGGCCTACCGATTTGATCGCGAAAATGAGTCAAATGTTTGAGACTGTATACACCTGTCTACCGCCCTTTATTCAGCATGCCGGTGTTAGTGCCCTTAGTACTCCGCCAGAACTCATGAAAGCACGTATCGATCGTTATAGGAAGCTGCGAGACTTAATGGTAGCGCGGTTGAATGACATTCCTGGCATTACCTGCTCAACACCAAAAGGTGCAATTTATGTTTTCCCTAATATTACCGGTACGGGTCTGACTAGTAGAGAGTTTGCTAATCTTGTACTGGAAAAGGCCGGGGTTGCGGTGGTACCGGGTCCCTGTTTTGGTGACGGGGGCGAGGGTTATGTTCGTATGTGCTATGTCCGTGATGAGGCAACTATTGAAGAGGCCTGCGCAGCAATGAAAAAAGTATTAACTGAGGCAAAAAGAACAATGTAAATATATAGCAGGATTTATCTATTCTAAACTAGAAAATAGCCATAACTCATATAGTTGAGCTATGACTATTTTTTTGCTTGAATTCAATAGGGAGTGGAGTTATGAACAAATATAAATATCTTCTGTTAACGGTGGTAGCTATCCTTTGGCTGGCTGCGCCGTCGGTTAGTGCCCAGTCCATAGCTTATATACCAATGGATGATCGCCCGGTTAATCTGGATTATGTTGTCGACACGGCTAAAGCAGCCGGCGTGGATATCATGGCACCCCCAGCAGCCCTGTTAGGCAGTCGCGGTGAGGCGGGCGATCCGGATGGCCTGTGGGAGTGGCTATTTGCACATGCTCTTATGGCTGATGAGGTGGTGGTATCAGCCGATTCTCTTTTGTACGGCAATCTCGTGGACTCTCGTACTCATAACATTCCCTTACCTGTTATTGAGAACAGGCTCAATAATTTTGCTCAGCTAAAGGCTCTTAAGCCGACAATGAGTATATATGTTTATTCTACCATTATGCGTACACCTAAATCTGGTGAAGGCGATGAAGAACCGTCGTACTACAAAGTATATGGGCCGAGCATTTTTAAGATTACCGCCTTACGTGATCAGGCCGAGATTCGGGGCTTGAGCCGTAAAGAGCAAAACGAGCTCGGCAGCTTGCTGGACAAGGTGCCACAAGCGATATTGAGTGATTGGTATGCCCGGCGGGAGAAGAACTTTATTGCTAATAAACATCTGATTGATTACGCTAAAAACGATACTTTTACTTATTTTTTGATGGGGCGGGATGATTGCGCACCTTACTCCCAGTCGCATATGGAGTCTCGGCAGCTGGCTATTGAGACGACTGAACTACCGCTGAACAGATACGCCTCATTCCCGGGAGCTGATGAAATTGGGATGCTAATGGTGGCGAGGGCGGTCAACAACGCGGCAGGCCGCAACCCCACTGTGCGGGTATTGTTTGCTCCCGGTGCCGGTCCGGACACGGTGCCTTCCTATGAGGACGTGGCCGTCGGCCAGACCATCAATGCACATATTTTGGCTGCCGGGGGCATACCGCTGAATTCAGAGCAGGCTGATCTGATACTGACGGTAAATACGCCTGAGGATGGTGTTACCCGTGAGGCCGATAGTACCTTTAATCGCGGCCAATTTAGGGCGGCACCTGTCGCTTTGGCGGCAGATGTAGCGCGCGAGGTAGCTGCCGGGCATCGGTTGGCGGTAGCAGATATTGCTTTTGCCAACGGCGCGGACAACACCTTGATGTCCGAGTTGCGGCGGCGTGGCCTACTCTTTAAGCTGGAGTCCTACTCGGGTTGGAATACGGCGAGCAATGCTATCGGCTATGCGATCGGTCAGGGAATGTTGGCCAGTGATATGGCGCCAATGGACAAGAACAGGCTTCTTGCAGTGAGGTTTTTGGACGACTGGGCTTATCAAGCTAATGTTCGGGATGCGGTAGGAAGAGAAATGCTTTACCCACTTGGTGGCAACTGGTTTTGTCTCGATGGGGTGACCCTTCGGTTGACGGCCGAGACCGATCAAAGACTGCGGGCCTTCGCCGCCGCAAATTTCTCCGCTTATCCGCTGAATACTGTTAAGCTGTCCTTTCCCTGGAACCGGATGTTCGAAGTAAAGTTTACTTTTTCATGATAATATTAGATAATAGGAATACTATATATGTTTGTCAGTATAGTATATGGAGTGAAGACGAAGGGCGTTGGTTGTGTGGAGTGTGGGTGTATGCTTCAGGGTAAGAAGGTTTGTCTTAGGACAGTACGTGAGTCTGACCTTGAATTAATTTATAGTTTAATGACAGATGTATCGCAAAAGGGTGAGTTTTGGTTAATTGATATTCCTGCCGAACCGGCATTTCGACGGGGATTTGCCGATAGAGGCTTCTGGCATGAACACTTTGGCCGGCTGCTTATTACCGATCAGCAAGATGAGGGACGAGTTGTCGGCGAAATTATCTATTATCGCAATGCCGATTACCGGGCTGGTTATGAGGTCGGTTACCAGATTTATCGGCGCTCTGATCGAGGAAAAGGCTACATGTCTGAGGCGTTGGCGCTGTTTTCAGCATTTTTATTTGAATCCAAGCCCATTCCCCGGCTACAGCTTACGGTAGTTGCTGGTAATGAATCCAGTCGCAAGGTGGCCGAAAAATGCGGCTACCGTTATGAAGGGACATTGCGTAAGGCTGCATTTCTTGCAGGTAAGTATGTTGATCTTGAACTACTTGGGCTGCTTTCGGACGATTGTCCACCGCTGCGGTTATAGGGCGCGAGTTGGCAACGCTGGAATAATAGGTGGCCATCAGGTGAAATACTACTTGCAAAAAGGAGTGGTGTTCATGGATGCGAGTCGCGCCGAACAAATTATGAAATCGGCAGATATCATTGGTGTAATGTACCGTAATAATTATGTCTGGATTGAAGATGTTGATAAAGGCCGGAATACGGCTTATGTAACCTATCTGGAAGAGCGTAATACCGTACATGTTGGGATTGATCAGCTTGAGGAAACAGGACCGATAAAACAATTGCAGTAAATAGTAGAATTTTACCGATGAGCAGGAATTGTGTTACTATTTGTAGTATTTCTAAATAAAAAGCTAAACCGCCATACGCTGGCGGTTTTATTTGTCCAGACAGGTGCAAGCAGGCTTAGCAGTCGCTATCGTTTTTGTTAAAGTGAGTACACGGTATTTTCTTTATAGGCAGGTGAATGACATTGCTTGATAAGCAGTTGGTTAAAGAGGCGGGAAAACAGCGCGGGTTATTGGCTGTTGTTACGTTCCTAGGTGCTGGTGGCGGGGTGCTGGTGGTTATTCAGGCCTATTATCTTACTCAGGTTATTGATCAGATATTTTTAGGTAAACAAGAGTTAGTAGTTGTTGCGCCTGTTTTATGGTTGCTTGCCGGTTTGGCGCTGCTGCGGGCGGTGATTATGTATGGCGAAGGAGTACTAGCGTTTACGCTGGCATCAGAG
>JAGGAA010000371.1 GCA_017889675.1 Bacillota bacterium
AAATAGCGGCAAAATTTATTCCCGATGATTGGCGAATTCAACATAACAGAAATTTTCTACGAAGCCAACTGGTTGACACTCCACACGGCTAAAGCCGTGTGATTTTTAGGTGATTAAACCGAAGTGCATTTCTGCTATCGGAGTATGACCCCAAGTTCAGGGTATGCCATTACCCCTCCTAGACCAGAGCATATAGCTGTCTAGGCTGATAGACTGTTACCATCTATCACAGGTGCTGATATGATATTGATTGCACTCAATCTATCGCGGTGTATTTTGAAACCGCATTTACATTGATACTTTCTATCATTAGCATGATTTCTTTCACCACATACAGGGCATGTTTGGCTGGTGTACTTAGGATTGACATATTCAACCTTAATTCCTTCTAAAATTGCCTTGTATTCGATGTATTGAGCCAACCTGTAGAATGACCAACTATGTAGATTCTTCTCGTTTTTACGGCTTGTTCTTGCCGTCTGACGGATGCCAGATAGTTGCTCCAAGCGAATAACGGAAATATTATTATCTTTGGCGAAATTGACCAGTTGACGACTTACTTTATGGTCTTGGTCTTTCATCCAGCGTTGTTCTTTGTTATCCAGCTTGTTAATTGCTTTTTGCTTTTTGAGTTTGCCTAGTTTTTTGCGAGTAGCACGATGTTTGCGTTTAATATATTTGTTCTGGCGGCCATTACCGCAGAATTTAGTCTTGCTATCCTGAGTGACAGCTACAGCAGGAATTTTTAGACCTAAGTCGATTCCCATAATTTGACCATCAATAGATTGCTTTTCTTCTACGTTTACGGCTATTTGCGCTATATATTTGCCAGATTTGCAAGTGATTCTGAGCGTTCCAAGTTTGTTACTCAACAGATTGTTTTGATAGTCAGTTATGACGGCCTTGACCATGATTCTGGTTGACTTGTCATTGATCCATACAGGAAAAGATATGTAGCCAAACTTGATAGCGTTGTTTTGATTATTCCATATTGCTACAGGCTTTTTAAGAACTGGAACCTTGATTTCTTTTTGCTTATCAGGTGGTTTCTTAGTATATTTTTTAAAAATACTATTAGCATCTTGAATAGCTTGAATTTTTAAGGCACTTGGCAAATCGGCAATAACACTTCTAGAGGTGTATTTAATGGTGCTATCGGTAGATGTATAACCATCAACTACATTATTACTGCTACTTTTAGCACATTGTAAAATCAATGTAGTGAAAGCTGCAAGAAGAGGGAATCTAGGCTGGCAGGCCGATAATGGTTCCTTCTTTTAATTTTTCGCGTTTCCTACTGAGGGGCATTTGGTTTGAATACGGCACATGATAATCAGTATGAAGGAGCAACGCCATCTTAAAAGTAAAATATAAAAAGTCGCCGTCATTTTAACTGACTGGCGACACCTTATTCAGTGACTCTGATAACTCTGGGTTAGCTTCTTTGTCAAAAAGAAGATATTCTCATAAACTGCTTTCTTTGAAGCTATATTCTCAAATGCATGCCAACTCTAAGATTTTCTTAACACAAATACCGGTTGAATATATCCGGTCGGCATTTGGGCTTCTTCTAACTTTCCGAAAACAAAAAGAAGTTCCCACCCTTGCAATAATAATGGCAGGCGCTTGGGGCCATAGATACGATGAGCATTTCAAGCAAGAACGTCTTTTGTTGCGCACGGCACTGCCAGGTACAATATGCCACCGGGAATCAAAGCATCTTTTGTTTTTTTCATAGCCTCAATATCCCCGTTAGGATTTAAAGGATCTCCATATCGCCCTAATCCATCATGTTCAAATGAGGATATAGAAATAGCTGCATCAAATAAGGTGGGGGATTGCTCATATTGCATTGGTGTGATGGCATTGATCCCTGGATGCATTGATGTTATCTCCTGATATTCAATAGTTGTGCATTTTGCTCCATAACTCAGGCAGATGCTTTCATACCAAGGCTCCTGTGAGCCATATACAACTACATTTTTCCCCTTGATACTGTACTCGTCCAATGCCTGATACAACCAAGCGTCTGTAAGTCCATAGTAATTCATCTTACGGGCACTGGCTGCTTCAATCATTTGTTCCACCATTTCTTTAGTGTAAATGCGTGGTTGACTGGCGGTATCATTAAGGTAGTAACTCTGTATTGCTATATTACCATCCAAAGTATACTCATTGAACAATTCTATAGGAATCTCTTGGGGCGGCTTCAAAGATATCACTCCTTCGTTGTACTGTACTTGTAAACAATCACTGCTACATTCGTCTGCAGAGCAGCAACTCCTCTTTTGAAAACCATTGATAAGTTTTCTCTACTCCTGCTCTTACGGATGTACGTGCATACCAGCCGAGCTTGTTTATTTTACTGACATCAAGGCGCTTAATCGTCCATCCGGTTTAGTTGTATCATAAATAATTTTACCGGTAAAACCAGTGATTTCAGCCATCATAGCAGCAAGTTCAGCGATAGTGATGTCAATTCTTGTACCGATATTGATGATTTCGCCGTCGTTATAGTGTTGCATCAGAAAACAGCAAGCATCGGCCATGTCATCTACACAAAGAAATTCCCGGCTTGGCTTACCACTCCCCCAGACAAGAACTGAAGGTGTACCAGATCGTTTTGCTTCATGAAACTTTCTCATAAGCGCAGGAAGCACATGCGAAGTATCTAGGTTGAAATTATCATTGATACCATATAAATTAGTCGGCATTACTGATATAAAGTTATCGTCATATTGTCGGCGGTAAGCCTGGCATAGTTTTATTCCAATATTTTGGATATGGCATAAGGTTCATTTGTTGGCTCTAATTCCCCTGTTAACAGGTACTCTTCTTTTATTGGTTGCGGAGCGTATTTAGGATAAATACATGAGCTGCCAAGAAACAAGAGTTTGCTAACTTTATATTTATGAGCACTGTGAATTACGTTGGCTTCGATCATTACATTATCATAGATAAATTCTGCTGGCAGGTTATTATTGGCCTGGATACCTCCTACCTTAGCAGCGGCTAAAAAGATATATTCTGGGCGTTCAGTACAGAAGAATTTTTCAACTGTTGCTTGATTAGCCACGCTTTTACTCGCTCCAGTTGCTAACCCTGAAGCCGTTTTTTTGCATAACAAATCCCGCTCCACATTTTTAAAATCTTCTGTAACCATCATACTTACAAGTTGTTCGAAACTGGTCTCTGATTTCCAGCCTAGTTTTTCCCTTGCTTTAGTCGGATCGCCTAGTAGAAGATCTACTTCGGCCGGCCTAAAGTAGTGAGGGTCAACGTGCACAATCTCCTTGCCACTAGCTGAGTCTATCCCCTTTTCTTCCAATCCAGTGCCGCGCCAAATAATATCAATGCCAGCATGTTTAAATGCCAACTCTATGAATTCTCGCACCGAATGTGTTTCGCCTGTAGCAATAACATAATCTTCCGGCTGCTCTTGCTGAAGCATTAGCCACATAGCTTTCACATAGTCACCCGCATAACCCCAGTCTCGTTTGGCATCCAGATTACCAAGATATAAAGACTCTTGTTCTCCAAGCTTAATGCGTGCAACTG
>JAGGAA010000154.1 GCA_017889675.1 Bacillota bacterium
GACCACGCAACAGTTATCTTTTATACTCTTGAGCGCTTAAAGAACAAAGTGGAATATACCGATATTGCTTTTTCTCTTATGCCGGAATTGTTTACTTTAACAGAACTAAAGAAGCTGTACGAAGTTATCACCGGCAAAGCCCTTTATAGTAGAAATTTTCGCGATAAAATGGAGAAACAGAAAAAAATGGTAATAGAGACAGATGAATGGGAATCCGGTAAGCCTTATAAGCCAGCCAGAATGTTTCGGTTCAATCCCGATTGGGCAGAAGCTTAGTGAATAGATTTAACTAATTTGCGAATAACCAAACACGAAGCAAGCGAGGTGTATACATTGAAGGTAGGAATTATGCTCAATCGCTCCAAAGGACTCAAAACCGCTGCCGTTGAGACTATCATCAGGCATATTGAGAGACTGGGAAGCAGCGCCGAGCTACTGAATTTTGATAATCCCCTTTCGAAATTAGATGTAGTTCTTTCTTTCGGAGGAGATGGAACAGTACTAGGTACAGCCAGATATGTAGGGGAAATTCCTATCTTCGGAATTAACACTGGCCATTTAGGCTTTTTAACCGGAATGGAGTATGATCTTCCCAAAGTCATAGAGGCCATTCCTCTGATTCTAAATAGTCAATTTACCATAGATAAACGTAAACGCTTAGAGGCACGAGTATATCGACACGAAAGAAATGTAGCGTATTGCACCGCTCTAAACGACATAGTAGTCAAAGGAGCTATAGCTAAGCTAGTAAGACTTAGAACCCATATAGGCGGGGATTATGTCGGGAACTTTCCTGCAGATGGAATTATCATAAGTACAGCTACCGGAAGCACCGGGTATTCCATGTCAGCCGGAGGGGCAATTATTCCTCCCGACCTCGCAATCAACGTAATCACTCCTATCTGTTCTCATTTACTTAATGTAAGGCCGATGATCGCCTGTGACAGCAAAGCAATCAAAGTCGTAGTCGAATCCTATCAAAAGGAACTTCTTCTTTCTGCAGATGGACAAGTAGATATTGAGTTGGAAACTGATGATTGTATCGTTATTAATAAAGCTCCTATGGTGACTAATTTGATTAGGCTCAATAATGAAACCTTCTATCAACTGCTTTCACGAAAGATGAAATGGAATAAAGATGAAAAGGATCGGAGTGAATCACCATGAGCATAAATAGAGGGGCTGAAATAATCAGCTATGAGTGCGAATATCGCAAAAAGTAATGATAGCAATAATAGACGAGAATAGAATGTCCATATTGACATATCTGCTTGTCTATTATACTATATAAAGGAAAAATAAAACTCCTAAAGGGGAGTAGCTCATAGAACAGAGTCAACATACTGATGAGTAATCATCTGGCTCTGTTGTTGACGATGGATTCATTATGACTGCATTTTTGACTTCGCTTGTATTTGTGGTTCTTGCAGAAATGGGCGATAAAACGCAACTGTTGGCTATGGCTTTTGCCACCCGCTATAAATGGCAAACGGTGATGTGGGGCGTATTTGTTGCCACTATTTTTAACCACTTATTTGCCGTAGTTGTCGGCAGCTATCTCACTGCGTTCATTCCCATGAGCTACATACAGATTGCGGCAGCCATATCGTTTATCATCTTCGGACTTTGGACAATCCGTGGTGATGAACTCGACGGCGAAGATAAAGTTTCTAACCGTAGTCCTTTTTGGACGGTAGCTATTGCATTTTTCATTGCTGAGATGGGAGACAAAACACAGCTAGCCACTGTTGCTTTGGCAGCTCAATTTAACACCATTATCCCTGTATGGCTAGGAACGACTACCGGTATGATGATAGCGGATGGCATTGGAATAATCATTGGTATTGTACTTGGAAAAAGAATTCCAGAGAGAGCAGTTAAATGGTTTGCCGCTATTATTTTTATTCTTTTCGGTCTCTTTGGTCTGTACGAGTACTTACCTAGTCAATATTTGACACCAGGAACGATTACGGGCGGCTTAGTAACCCTTGTTATATTGATGTATCTCGTATCACGAATGAGTGGAACCCAGGATAAACTCCCGCAGAAAACAACACAGGAGGAATAAAGAAAATAAGAGGTCACCATATGGTGGCCTCTTATTTTATGCTTTGCAAACACTATGCTATAATTAGGAATTATTAACAGTATGTTATATACATCACGGTGGAGGCGTATTGGCGTATGGGGATGCTTACCTGGGCGTTTTTGCATAAATATAAAACAAAGTATTGGAAACAATTTTTGCTTGCTGCTACGTTTGTAACAATGGAAGCTACCTGTGATCTGCTGCAGCCCACCATCATGTCTAAAATAATTGACATTGGTGTCGCAGACAGGCGGCCTGATTATATTCTCAGCCAAGGGGCCCTTATGATTTTAATAACCGCTTTTGGGGCGCTGGCGGCTTGTATCCGTAATGTTATCGCCAGTAAGGTATCACAGAAGTTTGGGTCGGAATTGCGAGAAGACCTATATGAAAAAATTCAAATGCTGTCGTTTACCAACATTGATAACCTTAATCGGGCGTCGCTGGTAACCCGGCTCACAAATGATGTTACGCAGATACAGGTATTGGTAAACGGTCTAATGCGAATTTCACTGAAAGCGCCACTTTTATGCATTGGCAGCCTGATTATGGCTATAAACCTTAATCCTCATTTATCAGTCGTACTGGTAGTAGTAGTTCCTGTTGTAATGTTATTAATAGCCATTAATATTAAGGTGGGTTTTCCCCGGTTTGCTCAAGTCCAAAATGCACTGGACCAAGTCAATGCCGTTATGCGGGAGCATTTGTCCGGAATTAGGGTGGTCAAGGCTTTTAAGCGATTTGAATATGAGCAGGAAAAGTTCGGGGCAGCCAACCAGGAACTGCGGGAAAAATCCGTGGGTGCTATCAGGCTGATGTCCGGTTTTAGCCCTGGTATAGCACTCACTGTGAACCTCGGTATCGTTATGGTGCTCTGGCTAGGAGGGCTAGGGGTTAGCACCGGCCAAATACAAATTGGTCATATTATTGCGTTTATAAACTATATGACACAGATATTGGTTTCGTTAATGATTATGTTTCTGATATTTAATACCTTTGTCAGGGCAAAAGCCTCGGCAATGCGGATTGCTGAGGTATTTGAGCAAGATAATGACGCCAAATGGATAACTAACTATTCCATCAACCGGCAAGTTAACAACGGTCGTATCGATTTTAAAAATGTCAGCTTTAGTTATGCTGGCGCAGCCGGTCCACCTGTACTAAAGGATATCAACTTGACTTGCCTGCCAGGACAAACGGTTGGTATTATAGGGTCAACCGGTGCCGGCAAAACTAGCCTGGTCAACCTAATTCCACGCTTCTACGAAGTAACCACAGGGTCCATAGAAGTGGAGGGATATGATATAACCGAGATTAATCCCGGTCAGCTCAGAGATAAAATTGCCCTTGTGCCACAACAAGCATTGTTATTTACCGGAACCATCATGGATAATATCTGCTGGGGCAAAGAAAACGCTACCGCCCAGGAGGTAGAAGCAGCAGCCAAAATGGCAGCGGCACATGAGTTTATTACTTCCTTTCCTGAAGGCTACAACACCAAATTGGGGCAGGGAGGCGTAAATTTGTCTGGCGGACAAAAGCAGCGACTAGCCATTGCCAGAGCCCTTATCAGGAAGCCTACCATACTTATCCTGGATGATTGTACGAGTGCGGTTGATGTAGTAACTGAAGAAAAAATAAAAGCGGCATTAAAGCAATACACGAATCAGCTTACTTGTCTGCTTGTGGCACAGCGAATTAGTACGGTCCTTGATGCCGATAAAATTGCCGTTATGGAAGATGGTACTATTAGTGCGTGTGGTACTCATACTAAGTTATTGCAAACCAGCAGTGTGTACCGGGAGATTGTCCAGTCCCAGTTGGGAAGGAGATAACCATCATGTCTGAAGGCCGTGAACAAAACAGAGATAACAATCGCCGCAGCACAGCTAATCAGCCCTGGCGCGGCCCTGGTGTCGGCAGAGCTTTTGGGGGGCGCCGATCCAGGGGTGTTGTCAAGCCTAAGAATTTTACTCGAACATTGCAGCGACTGTGGCAGTATTTACGGCAGGAGCAAAGAATGCTTGTCATCATCTTTTCCATAATTTTGGCAGATTCGCTGTTGGTATTGCTAGGTCCATATATAATAGGGGTGGCTATTGACAGTATGGCTGCTTCGGAATCTGCGGCTAGAGTCGGAATGCTGGAAGTATTACTGGTGATTTTGGCCATAACGTACGTGGCTGACGGGCTACTCTCCTGGGGACAGGGGTGGTTGATGGCTGGCATTTCGCAGCGAGTAGTAATGCAGCTAAGAGCAACACTATTTGCCAAACTGCAAAAGTTGCCGCTTGCCTACTTTGACATCCATCCCCACGGTGAGTTAATGAGCCGATTATCAAATGACACGGATAATGTCAGTGGTACACTATCTCAGTCAATTTCACACCTTATGTCCTCGTCCATCGCCATTACGGGATCATTTGTGATGATGATGGTGCTAAGTCCGTTGCTTACACTGGCTGCTCTGGTTACGTTGCCGTTAGTTATTTTTTTGACTCGAATTATTTCGCAAAAGACCAGTGTGTTGTTTAAAGAAACGCAGGTTGAGCTGGGGAATCTAAATGCTCATGTTGAAGAGACTATTTCAGGTATCCAGGTGATCAAGGCTTTTAACCATGAGCATAGGGCTATTGACGACTTTAAGACCATAAACTTTAAACTTTGTGAAATAGGAACAACTGCACAAATCTGGTCAGGTTTCCTCATGCCAATAATGAATGTAATTACTAATATTGGATTTGGAGCCATTGCTATTGTTGGCGGTATGCTGGCGGTAAATGATGTAGTTACTGTTGGTACCATCGCCAGCTTTATAAGTTATTCACGGCAATTTGTCCGACCTGTCAATGAACTTGCCAATATTTTCAACACACTGCAATCGGGGGTTGCCGGTGCTGAACGGGTATTCGAAATCTTAGACCAGATTGAAGAGCCAGCTGATCTGCCTGAGGCAGTCGAGCTAACAGAGCCTAAAGGCCAAGTGGTTTTCCAAAATGTCAGTTTTGGTTACAGATCAGATGTGCCAATACTAAAAAATGTAAATTTTGTAGCTGCAGCAGGCAGTTGTACTGCACTTGTGGGTTCTACCGGGGCGGGTAAAACCACCATTGTTAATTTGCTCGCGCGGTTTTATGATGTTACCGGTGGCCGAATTTTGCTTGATGGCCGGGATATTCGTCAATATACGCGTGACAGTCTCCGCCAATGTTTTGGTATTGTGTTGCAAGATACCTATCTGTTTTCCGGTACTATTAAAGAATGCCTTACGTAAAATTATGTATGGGCGTACTACGTTTATCATTGCCCACCGGCTCAATACTATCCAGGAGGCGGATCAGATTTTGGTGTTAAAAAACGGTGAGATTGTTGAGCAGGGTAGTCACAGTGAATTACTCGCTGCAGAAGGCATATACTCTGCGATGTTTTCTAGCCAATTAGAGAATAAAGAGGAGTTTGATATCACTACCATGAAATACATATGAATAAGATGCATAAAAACATTGACGGTGAGCAAGGTGAAGAATAAAATATGCATAGAGATAAGTTGTTTTTTGGTATTGAGCCAATCGGAAATTTGTATTTTTTAGGATATCGATTTCCAGAGGGAGTTGTGGTATGAAACGGTGGATGCTTGCATTAGTGGTGATGTTGTTGTTGATGCCCAGAGTAAATGCATCGTCTGGTGAGTATCTAATACGTCCATCCGACGTACTGAGCGTCAGTGTATTTGGCTATCCGGAGCTTAGTTTTCCTGCTCCTGGAAATCCAGACTCAATTACTATTCGATCAGATGGGAAATTTGCGTTTCCGCTTGTGGGTGAGATCGAGGCGGAGGGTTTGACGCCGCAAAATTTGGCAGAATTGCTCCATGAATTGCTCGGAAAGTACTATGTGAACCCCCGTGTCACCGTCAATGTGCAGCGTTTTAGCACAGAACGCGTGTATGTTGTAGGGGAAGTGAACGTACCGGGGCTTTATGAACTGGATAAAAGCAGGAATTTGATGGATGCAATCGGCGCGGCAAAAGGGTGGACTAAAGATGCAGCCAAAACCAAGGTTTTTATTATTCGCAAAGCCCAAAAAGCTGAACCCATCCGGGTTAATTTGCTGGACTTACTGAAAAAAGGCGATGTAAGCAAAAACCCGCGTTTGCAAGAAGGTGATATTGTCTACCTAACCGAAAATCATCGAATTGATTTTGCAAGAGATATATTGCCATTAACACAGATTTTTTACAATTTAGATAATACGGGCAATAACGATAGCTAATGAGTCGTCTGTTACAAAATGTTAACAATAACCAGGGGGCCTCAATGGACAAACAGTTAGATTTGCATGGCTTAATATCGATTGTAAGGCGCCACCGCAACTGGGTATACTCCAGTTTTTGCATAGCGATAATACTTGCTATCATATTAAACTTGATGCCGCCAACATATGAGACGAAAGTTACAATCCGAATAAAACCGGCTGCAAAAAGTATGATAGATGCAGGCGGGGCAACATGGCAGTCGGAAGAACTAGCGCGGCAGAAAATGTATACCTATGCCGAATTAATAAAGAGTCGATCGGTCGTGGAAGCGGCAATTGGAAAACTCGATCCAGATGAACAGGCGTCTCTTCGTTATGAAACTGTTATCGAACGAATTACGGTTCGTCCGTTAAAAGATACGGAGATTTTAAATACGTTTGTTTTAGCCGACTCTCCACAGAAAGCACAAAATTTGGCAAATGCGTTGGCGGTCGCAGTTAATGAAATGTCGTTGGATATTGCCCGGGCGGAAGGTAAAGAAACTCGAATTTTTATCGGGGATCGTTTGGCTGAAAAAAAACGTGAGCTTGATGAAGCGGGAAAAGCATTAGTGGACTATAAAAAAAATAACCGGGTTGTTGCTATTACCGAACAGGCCAGGGCGTTTGTGGAACGACAGTCAATCTTGAAAAAATTGGATACCGAGAATCAATTGGTGTTGGGGGCAGCGTATGCTAAACAAAAAACACCTGATATCATTGTTGATACACCTGTTGTGCAGTTGTATCGGAACCGATTGGCTGAACAAGAAGCTGAATTGGCGGGATTGTCGAAAAGTTTGACCGACGAACATCCGCGTGTGGTTAATCTTAAGGCTTCCATCGCTGAGAATCAAAAGAGGCTGCAAACTGAACTTATTCGCATCGCAATAGGTGAGGTATCTTTAGGCGAAACCCAGAAAACAAGTTTACAACGCATTACCTCCCAGGAAGAAAAAGAATTGGCAAAGCTTCCTGCAACAGAAACACAGTTGGCGCGTTTAATGCTTGATTATTCGGTTGCTGAAAGTACCTATACCACCTTAGCGAAACGCTATGAAGAAGCACGAATCAGTGAAATCATGGAGTCGGCTAACATGCAAGTTATCGACATGGCAGCGTTGCCGGAAGACCCGGTTAAACCTAAAAAAGTTTTCAACTTATGTATATCGGCCATTTTGGGGCTTTTTATCGGAACCATGATTACATTTTTTGTTGAATATTTTTATAAAACAATTGATACAGTTGGCGATTTGCAGCATTACTTAGCTGTGCCAGTGATTGGCGTTATTCCAAGAGTGGGATCTCATTCCCCAAGCTGGACTGGGAGTAGGAAAGCAGACGGTGAAAATCATGGATAGGCGGTCACGGATGGATGGGCGGTCACGAAAAGATAGGCGCCCGCGAAAGGATAAGCAGTCACAAGGTAAGCAGATTCGCTATATGATATCAGACAGGGAACAATCTCCGTTTGCGGAATCATTTCGGGTTTTGTGTGCCAGCATCCGCGATGCGGAACCCCAAGGAAAAGTACATATGGTTTTATTTGCCAGTGCTAATTCTGGTGAGGGAGGGGCAATGGTTGCCGTTAACTCGGCCATGCTGCTGGCATATGCAGGGTATAAAGTCGTTTTAGTCGATTGCGATCTTCGTACTCCCATCGTGTGTGATACTTTTAAATTGGATAATACTGGATTAACAAATCTCATTCGGGACGAAGTCTCGCAGGAAGACATTTTGCAAGATTCCAGGATTCCCAATTTGAAAGTTGTGACCAGTGGTCCTCTGCCGTTAGAATCTGTTACTATCCTGTCCAATCCCAAAATCCGTGTCTTCTTTGATTATTTGCGTACTCAGGCGGATTATATTTTTATTACCAGCTCTCCTGTCTTAATTAAAATGGATTCTGTTGTTTCAGATGCCTGTGTTTTGGCTTCCAAAGTAGATGGTGTCGTGCTGGTCGTCGATAGTCGGATCGTAAAACCTCAAAACGCCAAAAAAGTATTGCAGCTTTTGCTTGGTGCTAAAGCAAATATTATTGGTACAGTACTAAATGATGCGATTGATTAGCGCGGAGTACGCTTAATCAATCGTCTTTAGTAATATCGTGCATAACAGATCACACGGTGATAGAGTGGAAGATGACTGATATGAAACAGTTGCCGAACAAAGTTTGGGGGAATTTCAGCGCAGGCTTGGTCGGTAGATTGGCGAGCCAATCTATTTCGTTTATCCTGGTAGTTTACTTGGCGCGCGTACTGGGGCCAGCGTCTTATGGAGACCTCAGCCTGGTGCTTGCTGTTGTAAGTTATTTTAATTTATTAGCGACTTTTGGCTTGCCGGTTGTAGGTACTCGCGAAGCGGCCCGCGCCCAAAATAACGCTAGTTCGATAAGCCAGATATTCTCTTTGCGTATTTGCCTTGCTGTACTAGCTGTTTTTTTGTTGTTCATATATGGATATTTTTTTGTTGCTGACAATCGCTTGTTTTATTTGTTCCTGCTATACGGACTGACCGTACTGAGTTCGGCATGGTTGCTGGATTGGGCATTTGTCGGGCTGGAAGATTTGCGGTCGTTGGCTGTTGCGAATGTGGCGGGAAGTCTTTGCAGTTGTATATTTATAGTATTGTCAGTCCAAAATACAGCAGATATTTTTTATATTCCGGCAGGTATTTTTACAGGAGCAGCCCTTTCTGGTGCTATCCTGTTATATTTGTTTCGCAAAATTCATTCATTACACTTACGCTTCACTACTAATAACTGGCGAACGTTATTGAAGGTGTCAATGCCTTTCGCAGTAACAGGCGGGCTATCTCAAATTTATGAAAACTTCGACATGCTAATGCTGGGAGTTATGGTCGGACCTCAGGACGTAGGATGGTATAGTGTAGCTTACAAAATCGTAGTGGTTCTTTCCGGGATTATAGGAATTTACAGTCAATCCACCTTGCCAGTGATGATCCGCTTGCGCGAAAATAGCCCACAGTTAATGGGGGGCTTTTTAAAGCAAAATATCCACATTACACTGTTTTTTATGATGCCGATTGTTACTGGTGGAACAATACTGGGTAATAAAATCATTGAGACCTTTTTTGGACAGGCATACCTTCAAGCGACAACTCCATTTGTGTTGTTGCTATACTATGTTTTTTTAATGGCACTTAGCATTACGTTGGCAAACTGGCTTTTGGCAGTAAACGAAGATAAAAGATATATGGTGACATTAATAATGGGTGCCATAATAAATGTCATTGCGAATCTACTGCTGATACCACTCTGGAAGGCTGCCGGAGCAGCAACAGCAATGATCATTGCTGAGCTGTTCATAGTTTGTTTCTTGGCAACTAAAGTTAAGGCATTATATCAAGATGACTGGGTTGAGAAAAGATTTATCTTTATCTCAGCAGGAAGCTGCATAGTAATGAGTTTCTGCCTATTTATCTTACAAAAATTATTTCTGCTGCATGTAGGTATCCTAATTATCGCTGGGGCGATAATCTATATTTGCCTGTCGTGGCCTTGTTGCGCCAGGTTTATTAGGAGGACGATTACAGAATAATGCAACCTATATTGGTGGTAATCGCACTTGTGTTATATACGACGTTCTCCTCTATTTCAATTGCGGCAATCCCTATTTTTACGAGAACGCTCAACATCTCGCCTGGCGACCTGTTTACAATTCTTTTCGTGTTAAGTAGAGTTATCAAAGCCCTTATACAAATACCTAATAAAATAATTACCCAAAGGCCGCCAGCAGTGATTCGCTTTTTATATGCGTATATATTTTTGGCCGTGGTCTTTTT
>JAGGAA010000155.1 GCA_017889675.1 Bacillota bacterium
TATCGCATCATGGTTTATGAACCAAATGAGCCTAGGCTTCATCACTGATATCTACGGCAATCCTCTCGCCCAAGCCAACATAGAAAGTAAAGTAAATGGTAATACCGTAGATATTAATCTAAAACCTTTTGCTACCAGCCTATTCACAACCGGTATCGGGCAAACCATCGGCGATCAACTCGTACTATCCAACGTTACAACAGATGACAAAACAATTTATCTCCATACCAATGTTGCCCTTAGCTTAATTAAATAAGAGGAATTGCAAATATTAGTTTTTAACCGGTGGGAAGTATGATATATTTATTGCAGAAAAAATTACTCATGTTTTTGAAACATGGGTAATTTTTTTTAAAACCAATTTTATATTGATTAGGCGGTTGAGCAGGAACTTAAATTATGCTTTGATTTTGTACAGCCCTCTAATTGGTAGAGGGCTGTTGCTTTTAGGACATGTAAGTTGTCAGCAAAACGCATAATATCTTCATACAATATTCACATTTTATTTGTATAATATAGGTAATAAGTACTGAATAGGAAATGGAATGGGAAGCTAAATAAACAACAAGAAGGTAAAGATGCTACTAGGAGGGGAAACCATGCCGCAAAGGTCGGTTTTAATTGTTGATGATGATGTAAAATTGGTAGAGTTGCTGCAACTCTACTTTCAAAAGGATGGATTTGTTGTATTTAACGCAAATGATGGTCTGACTGCTTTGAAAATTGCTCGTGATAAAGGCCCCGACATCCTGGTGCTTGACTTAATGCTGCCAGGGATGGATGGATGGGATATCTGCAGGACTCTAAGAAGGGACAGTGAGGTACCTATATTAATGCTGACAGCTCGGGATGAAGAGAGCGATAGATTAGTTGGTCTAGAGATTGGTGCTGATGACTATGTGACGAAACCGTTTAGCCCTAAAGAAGTTGTGGCTCGCGTCAAAGCTATTTTGCGTCGGACAAAACGGATAACGGTGAAAACTGAACCGGTTCGAATGGGTGATGTAACCATGGATCTGGAACAGTATCAGGTAACAAAGGGCGGACAACCTTTGGAACTCACACCAACAGAGTTTAAGATGCTGGAATTATTGGCAGCTAATCCAGGGAGAGTATTTAGTCGTTTGCAAATCGTTGAACAGACGCAAGGATATTCCTTCGAAGGCTATGAACGCACTGTTGACGCGCATATCAAGAATTTGCGGCGCAAGATTGAGGATAACCCGAAAGAGCCGATTTATATTCAAACCGTCTATGGAGTAGGTTACCGTATGGCAGGTATCCTCAATGAATAGTATTATTTATCGGATTACAGGACTTATGTTCCTAGCCGTAGCTATAACTGTATTTTTGCTTATCTATCTGGCTAACGCACAAATGACTGATTTGTTCCAAGAATATGTTACTGTTCAGCAAATGGAAACGCACCGCAATGTAATGAATTATATGAACCCTGGCAGTCAGGAGCAAGCCGTCATGATGGGAATATCAGAACAGCACTTTTTAACATCAGTACATCAGTCGCTTATTTGGGTTGGGGTAGCGCTATTAGTAGCGGGTTTGGCGGCAAGCTATGCTCTGGCCCGCAGCATTACCACACCGCTGCGGAAATTAAGCACTGCTGCTTTCGAGATTGAGCGAGGTAATTTTGCCCAGAAAGTTCCTGTAGCATCCAATGATGAAGTGGGAAGTCTTGCCCTGATTTTCAACAGCATGGCGGAAACTCTTGATAATAACAGCAAGCTACGGCAGCAGTTTCTCGCCAACATAGCCCATGAATTGCGCACCCCGCTTGCTGTTATCCAAGGCCACCTGGAAGGAATGATTGATGGCATCATTGAGCCTAACCACAAACAATTAACCTCCCTTCACGAAGAAGCTGTCCGTCTGTCACGGCTAATCAAAGACCTAAAGGATTTATCACTTGCAGAAGTTCGCCAATTGTCATTAGAGGTCAAAGCGATTGCGGTCAATCAGACGGTTGAACAGGCTATATATATGCTAAAGCCACTTGCTGACGAAAAACAAATCGTAATTGAGCAGAACTTGACACAAGAACTGCCATTAATTACTGCTGATTCCGATAGAATATGCCAGCTATTTTACAATCTTGTCACTAACGCCATTCGCTATACAGCATCTGGTGGGCAGGTAATCATTTCAACTGAGTTAACAAAGCTAGAAAAAAAAGACTGGGTAAAGGTCACTGTTGCTGATAATGGACCAGGTATCGACGCTGCTGATTTACCCCATGTTTTTGACCACTTTTATCGAGGTGAAAAATCACGGGATAGAAAAAGTGGAGGTACCGGACTTGGGTTGGCAATCGTCAAACAACTTGCCGAGATTCACGGTGGTAAAGTGCTAGTTGAGAGCACAGTAGGTAAAGGGAGCACGTTCTATGTCCTGTTACCTGTAAAAGTTCACGAAAAAGCCATAATATTTGCATAAGTTATTCGCATTGAACTAAATCAAGAAAAAGTGTACTAATCAAAACAGGGAGAGCCATTAGGCTTCTCCCTGTTTTTCGAAATAAGACGTTTTTGATTTTCCTAATTACAAATTCCGTATGATAGCTGCTGTAATATCCTCGGTTGTGGCTGAACCACCAAGATCAGGAGTGAGCGTCGTTCCCTCAGACAAAACTTTGATAATGGCTTGTTCGACCCGGGTGCCAATGTCCCTGGCATCAATGGAATTAAGCAGCATAACGCCAGATAGCAGCAGTGCAATTGGGTTAGCCATATTTTTCCCGGCAATGTCGGGTGCTGTTCCATGAACGGCCTCAAAGATAGCACAGTCTGCGCCGATGTTGGCTCCTGGTACAACGCCAAGGCCGCCTACCAGGCCGGCGCACAGGTCGGATATGATATCACCGTACAAATTTGGTGCCAGGAGTATGTCGAACTTTTCCGGAGCAATTACTAGCTGCATACAAAGATTGTCAACGATGACTTCGTTATACTCTATCGACAGATAGTTAGCAGCAGTTTGCCGGGCACATTCCAGAAAGAGACCGTCTGAAAGTTTCATAATATTTGCTTTGTGCACTGCTGTTACTTTGCGCCGGCCATGGGTAACAGCGTAATGAAACGCTGCTTCGGCAATTCGCAGGGAAGCGGCAGCAGTAATGATCTTTATTGATTCGGCAGCGTCTTTGCCTACTTTGTGCTCAATGCCGGCATAGAGGTCTTCAGTGTTTTCGCGGAAAACGACGAGATCTACATTGTCGTAACGGCTTTTTACTCCAGCCAGTTTCTTTACTGGTCGCAGGTTACAGTAAAGATCAAAAGTTTGCCGCAGCGTTACATTTATACTGCGGTGACCTTTGCCGATGTCTGTAGTTAATGGACCTTTGAGAGCCAGTCGGTTTGCTTTTATACTGGCTAATGTTTCATCAGGCAGAGCCGTGCCCAGGGACGCTAATGCTGTATGCCCGGCAGTACAAACATCCCAGGTTACAGGTGCACCGGCGGCTGCAAATACTGTCTGAACCGCTTTGCTGATTTCCGGCCCAATACCGTCACCGGGAATAAGGGTTACTTTATGCTTATCCATGCTCTCACTCTCCTTTCTCTCTGGTGTGATTAAGCAGACCACCGGCAAAAATTATGTTTTGTTCTCGGCTGGTAAGGTCAATTTTTAGGGAGAGCGTGCGCTTTGCTTCTCCATAGGTTGCCTGAATACTATCACCGGCAAGTATTTGGGCCTGAATATTTTCTATCATTATTTCAGTTCCAAGTTCAAGCGCAGCGTAATCAGAAATGTCGTTAAAAGTGAAAGGAACAATACCGAAATTAATGAGATTGGCTCTGTGGATGCGGGCAAATGATTGGGCGATTACCCCTTTTATCCCCAGATACAAGGGGGCCAGGGCAGCATGTTCTCTGCTGGAACCTTGACCGTAATTGGTTCCGGCGACAATAAATCCGCCTCTTTTCAGTTTGGCTCTTTCGGGAAAAGTAGGATCAAGACTATGAAAACAGTAGTTGGCCAAATGAGGGATATTGGAACGGTAGGGCAGTAAATGTGCATGAGAAGGCATAATATGATCGGTAGTTATGTTGTCGCCTGGTTTTAGCAGAATTTCGCCACAAAGCGCCAGTGGTAGTTTGTCAGCCCGGGGAAAAGGCTTAATGTTCGGGCCTCTGATTATCTCAATATCTGAGCCATTTTCCGGCGGTAGAATTAAGAGGCTGTTGTCGGCTATTACGGGAACTGAGGTATTGACTACCGGTGGGTTTCCTATATCCCGCGGGTCGGTAAGCACTCCTGTTAAAGCACTGGCGGCTGCTACTTCAGGACTGGTGAGATAAATTTGGGCGTCTGGTGTTCCACTGCGTCCTTCAAAATTGCGATTAAATGTGCGTAGCGATATTCCACCTGAGCGGGGCGCCTGTCCCATGCCGATGCAGGGGCCGCATGCGCATTCCAGAATCCGTGCGCCGGCCTGAATCATCGCCGCTAGGGCACCATCTCTGGCAAGCATCGCTAATACCTGTTTCGAACCAGGAGATATGGCTAGCGAAATGTTGGGATGAACACTTTTTCCTTCAAGAATTTTAGCCACTTTTAGTAAATCCGAGTAAGAAGAATTTGTACAACTGCCGATAAGAACCTGATCTAAAGCGATACCGGACAATTCCCGTACCGGAACAACGTTATCAGGACTGTGTGGCTTGGCAATAAGCGGTTCTAGGTCGTTAAGGTTTATAATTACTTCTTCGTCGTATCGCGCATTATCATCAGCAGTAAGTGAAACCCAGGCATCGGCTCTTCCTTGGCTGGCAAGGAAAGTCTGGGTTTGCTCATCACTGGGGAAGATCGAGGTTGTAGCACCAAGTTCAGCCCCCATGTTGGTGATTGTTGCTCTTTCTGGAACAGAAAGCTGAGCCAAGCCTGGACCGCTATATTCGAAGATACGTCCTACTCCACCTTTTACACTCAGTCGGCTGAGCAGTTCTAAGATGATGTCTTT
>JAGGAA010000156.1 GCA_017889675.1 Bacillota bacterium
GCTCACAACAAGATATCGAAGATATCTACCAATCAATTTTATAGGCTTAAAGAAAACCGCTAACGCGTTCCTTTGACTTAAAGTTGAATCAATGGAATACGAAGAGAGGGGTTTTACTTTTGTCATTGCCACAAAAGTAACAAAAGGTCTAGGCCCTAAGCCTCCAAAAGCTGAAAAGCCAGGCAATATTCCTAAAATCCGTAAACTCGCTACGCTCAAACAGTACGGATTTCTTAACGGAATACCGCCCGGTTTTTCTCCTGCGGAACGCTTTTTCCGGCAAAGGCCGAGGGGGTTACGGGGAGTTGCCAGGCGTAAACAGTACGGCCGCCTGTGCCGGGTTTTGTACTTGACACCCCTTGTTTTATAATGCCTCCGCCACTCCCAAAACTTATAAATTCTATATGAAAAAAGTAATGCCAATAGCGAGAAACTGCAAGGCATTACTTTTTTGCTTTACATGCCAAACATACTAATAAGCGCCTTTACCAGCAAACCTGAAACCATCCCCATAAAGGGGTCAGCTATTGCTGTCACAGTCATAGTTACACCACCAATAATGGTATCAACACTACCCACGCCACTACTTAGTGCCAAGCTGGCATTGATGGGTACAGTTACAATAGCACCTAACACTAAGAGAAAGCCGGCAATGGATTCATTTGGTACATACTTTCCAATCTTGACAAGTAACCCAGCCGCCAAAATAGCAGCCATAATGACCATCATTAAAATTCCTGACGCTAGTGGATGCGGCGCAGCTCCGGTAGCTGAAATGATAGCCTGAACTGGCGCACCGCCAAAAAGTGAGGATACGATATCAGCAATACTGCTGATAATTGTCAGATGATCAAGGTTCACTTCCGTCTTGGCTAAGGTCTGCGCCGTAATATTACCAAAAGCGATATTGGCACCAATATTCAGAGCACTTAAGCCTAGCGCCCCGCGAACCACATTTTTCGTAAAGGACAGCTTTCGCATAACAAACCGTTCACGCCCCAGTTCAACCGCCAGCTGCTGATTCCGTTTTAACCAAACACTAACAAGCGACGAAATAGCAACACAACTAACAATAGCATAAATAAGTTTATCAGCTGGATTTGGTGTAATATAATAACTTAAAAGAGCTGCAATTATAGAACTACTACCCACAATAGGATTTCTTACAGTCATTTCCACAGCAACCTTGGCTAAAACTATCCCTACACCGGCCATCATGGCATATGTAATCACCGGACCAATAAAAGCAACGATAACTTTAAACAGTCCTAACAACCCGACAGCAAGCAAAATCACGCCCTCGAGAAAAACCATCGAAATTCGTTCCTGCACAGTACGCCCCATGGTTCCTACCAGCGTTAACGTCTCCGCCTGAAAAGAAATAGGCGCCACAACCCCTAACACTCCGCAGCCGATGGCGCCAATAATAAAACCAGCTGCCGTCGGAACAGACGCAAAACCGAAGGTCAAAGCATATAAACCTCCTGGTATGGCGTTGATTACTACTCCCAGAGCTACAATCAAATCCTGCATACTCAACATGTTTACCCCCTATTTTTTTTGCGCCAAACATAAATACTCCTAGCCAAAAGGGCTAGGAGCTTACTATTCATAATCCTATCCTTCTGGTATTACCCCTGGCGCGGAGGTAAATAACAGCCAATACAGGCAGGTCTCCTGGCTTACGGATCGTAAGAATACCTCACCTTCCCGGATTCTCGGTGGCATATTAAAGGTACTCTTCCCCGATTACAGTGGCGCGACCGCGTCGTTTAAGGATTTTCCAATCCTTCCGAACTTCCCTATTCTCCTCTTAAACGTAAGAGGCACCTGTATGGTGGCGTTATTAAGTTCTATTTTTAACCAAACATAGCAATTCCGAGCGGCGTCACCAGCAACGGATGTGGCGGAACATGCACCTGCCGGCCAAACGCTTTACCAAACTCGGTTTCAAACCCCTGCAAATATGCCGTGCCCCCCACAACGTAGACAGGATAATCATCAAACTCTTCATACCCAATTAACATATTTTTAACCACAGTTGCCATTTTTTCCACAACAGGTAGAATTACCGGCATAATTTTACGGTGCTGAGTAGAATCACGTTTCAATAACTCCGCTTCTTCAAAAGATATCTTATACGCCCCCGCCAAAACTAAGGACACATGCGTGCCACCTGTTGGTTCATCGGCCGTAAAAACTAACTCCCCATTGCGTAACACAGCAATACCGGTAGTACCCCCGCCAATATCTACCACAATACCATGCGTAATTCCCAACGCCTCAGCCGCTGCCACCGGTTCATCTACCTGGCAAACTGGTTCCAAACCAGCCCCGGCGATAACATGACCACAGGCCATCGCGTTTCTTCCTACTGTTCCCGGGGGAATGGCAGTAGCTCCTTTATCTAAGGTAATTCCCATCCGTGCTTCGATCTCGGCCTTCAACTCTTCAACAATAACCATGGCTCCCCGAAAGTCAACAACCAAACCATCCTTAACCACCGAAGCCCACTGCATACTCCCTGCCACCGGGTTACCGGCCGCATCAGTAACAACCAGCACAACATCGGCTGTTCCCAGATCAACCCCGACCTTGTAAGGGCCTGGCAGATCGGCTACCGTTTTTGTTTCAATCAATTCATACAATTTATGAATCTTCTCATAAGCTTCCACGCATTAGCCCCCCTAACCACCTGCATTACTTAGGTTTATAGGTATTTGCTTTCCCTAAAACTCAGGCAAATATCTGTTACCATAACCATAATTTTATTACCTGTATTTTACTATCCCCTTACACGCTTGTATATAGTAGATTCTTGTCTTTTTCTGTTGGTAAAATAATTAACGATTATTACAACTGGTGTAATAAGATTGCCTTGTCTCTCCCGCTCGTAAAGGCTATAATAAGAATAGATAGTATTAAAGGCAGGTGTCAGCAATGGAGAATACGGAATTCCTGCGAGCCATCAGCGCTATTATCAAAGAAGAAATTAAACCTATTACCCAACGCCTAGACAACATGGAAAAAGATATTATCACCATCAAGTCAGATATGGCCACTAAAACCGATATTACCCGATTAGAAAATAAAATTGAGCAATATGGCGAAGTCCAGCCAAAGGCCATCTATCACCTGCTCCAATTAACCAGTAAAAAAGTTGATAACATCCACGAAGACGTAAAGTCCTTGGCAGAAGTCACCGGCGAACATGAAATCAAAATTCGTTCTCTTGCCCGCCGTCCAGTTTAAAGGCAACCAAGTAATTAACCCGGCCTCAATGTGCCGGTTTATTTTTTTGCACAAAAAATCAAATACCAGATTAAAACTACGATAGCTACCACGCCTATAGCTAACATACCAATAGAATTACCTACACCAGCTATCTGTTGCCAATTATATCCCAATCCAATCCCCAGATAGATAAGAGCACCACACCAAATAATTGAACTAAAAAAAGTCCCGAAAATATAGTTCTTACCATTCATCTGAACAAAGCCTGCGGAAATAGGTATAGCGCCGCGGATGACCGGCAGGAGCCTGCCGAAAACGACGGCAGAAATGCCGTATTTGTTAAGCCATTTCTCAATAGTCATCAATTTAGACTCAGCTGGCATAAACAGGGAGATATGTCGCGCTACAATTTTTGTTCTACTAAAAAAGCCAAGTCCATAACTAATAACAGCCCCCAGTAAATCTCCCGTCGCAGCAGCCGCAATGGCAGGAATTATTTCCAATTGTCCGCTAAACACTAAATATCCGGTAAACCCCAAAGTTAATTCTCCTGGCAAGGGCAGACCCATACCAGTAAGCATCATAGCTGCAAAAATAGTAAAGTAGCCATAGGTATCTAGCTGATCAAGCACTGCTTGTGCTACTTGTTCCATTGTCGAATTACCTAACCTCCACTGAGTAATAGATACATTGCTAATGTAACCTTGATAAAAAGAAAAAATCCGGATATCCGGATTTTTTCTTTTTATCTAATAAAAGTCAATACGTCCTCCACTGGTTTTCGCGGTGGTGCTGATAATTTATCAGAAGCTGGTACTCCCAGCGGTGTCATGGCAGCCAAATAATAGCCTTCTTTCCTAAAACCAATATATGCTGAAATCTCCTCAGCAGCATGCGTCGGTCCGGTCATCCAGCAAGTTCCATAACCTCGATCGGCGGCAGCTAACAGCAGATTTTCCAGGGCAGCTGCGATATTTTGAATCCCGGGATTGGGTTTAGCATATTTTACGGCCTCTTCGCACGGCATAATGCCATCAGCCAATAGCATATCAGCAATAGTGTCATATGGACCGGCATACACAAGAACTAGCACAGGTGCAGCTTTGAAAACCGTTTGATAGGGTAGGCTCGCTTTTAACCCCTTGATTTTTGCCTCATCACATAAATAGGTGCATAACTCCGCATTCTTTCGCTCAACAATCCGCGCAATCTCGTCAATTTTCTCTTTATTGGCGATAACAACAAAATGCCAATTCTGCTGGTTTTTTCCCGAAGGTGCATAAGTGGCAGCTTTAATTAATTCTTTAATGGTTTGTTCAGGGACTTGTTCCTTGGTAAATCGACGTACGCTATGACGCTTGTAAATAAAATCAAGATCCATAACTAACCTCCTTAGCTATTAAATTATTTTTTCACCTTTATAGCGTTCACCGCCAGCGTTAGGCATAAATTTATATCGCTCACTCCACAAGGTCTTATATTTTACTGCCTGAGCGTGAATGCTGTCCCATTCCTCTGGTACAAATCTCACCACTTTACCAGGAACACCAACCACTAGAGAATGCGGAGGAATGATCTGCCTCTCCTTGACTACCGCTCCGGCAGCAACAATGCTGCCTTTACCAATCACCGCGCCAGTAAGAATAATAGCCCCCATGCCAATTAAACAATGCTCTTCTATAATACAGCCGTGAATAACGGCATTATGTCCAACAGTAACATAGTCG